>CAYLNA010000091.1:0-7383 GCA_964384665.1 uncultured Desulfovibrionaceae bacterium
GCCTTACAAGCCGAGGGTCATAGGTTCGATCCCTGTACCGCCCACCAAACGAAAAATGCGGGGTCGTAGTTAAGTCGGTTATAACGCCGGCCTGTCACGCCGGAGGCCGTGGGTTCGAGTCCCATCGGCCCCGCCACTAGAAAATAAGGGATTTCAGTAGATTACTGAAATCCCTTTTTTCTTTTCTACCCACACTTCGCCGCCGTGCGACAGGCCCGTGTGGCGCTTTCCAAATAGTCTCCCAAAACCGCTGAAGCCTTCGTGCCCTTCTCCGGACTTGCTCAACATAACGCTGCGTCGTCAAAATCGACTTATGTCGGAGATGGTGCTGGATATCCGGCAGGGTCATTGACAGAGAGTCTGACGTGGCTGCCGAGGTGTCCAGAGTTACTTGTCAACAATATCGCAGTCTGGATTCGGGCACCACCATTCTTCTCCGTCGCCGGTGATGGCTTTGACCTCGTTTGATTCGAGCATCGCCGCTGTTTGGCCATTCAATTCATGGCGCTTGCGTCCGGAAAGTTTCTTGGCGGTATCACCGGTCAGTGGTTTGGGTTCATGCGTTGTTTTCATGGCGCACCTCCTTTGAGTGTTTTATATCTTCCGCTGTTCTCCGTTGGCAAGCCTGTCCGATACGGTCGCCGTGGCGGGAACTGGCGGCGGTTCTTTGGATTATGACTTGTATTTTGATGCATCCAGCTGAAATTTTTTGATTTTATAGTGCATGGTCCGGCGGCTGATGCCAAGCATGTCGGCGGCGTTCTTGATGACCCATCCTGACTTCTCCAAGGCTGCTTCCAGGACTTGGCGTTCGGATTTTTCCAGGGACAGCCCGACTCTTCGCGCGGTTTCTTCCTGATCGGCGGCCTCGAACTGCATGTCGTGCAAACGGATGACGCCATCGGAGCGTAAAATGCACGCGGCTTCGAGGATATTGCGCAACTCCCGCACGTTGCCTGGCCAGCTGTATTCACGCATGGCCGCGACCACGTCCTCGTCGAGGCGGGGCGCTGGACGGGCGCCGGAGAAGAGCTTCAAAAAGCCGTCCGCCAGGATGAAAAGGTCTTCCCTGCGCTCCCGCAATGGTGGAACCTGAATGGCGATGACCTTGAGTCGGTAGTACAAATCCTCGCGGAATTGTCCCTTGCGGACCAATGCGGCTAAATCGGCGTTGGTGGCCGCGATGACGCGGCAATCCACGCTCTTTTCGTGCACCTCGCCGATGCGGCGGACTTTTTTTTCCTGTAGGAAACGCAGCATTCGCAGCTGCATTTCCTGGGAGATGTTTCCGATTTCGTCCAGAAACAGCGTGCCGCCGTGGGCTTCGGCGATGAGTCCTTTCTTGTCCTTGACCGCATTGGTGAAGGACCCCTTGGTGTGGCCGAAAAGTTCGCTCTCCAAAAGCGTCGAGGGCGTGGATCCGCAGTCCACGACCACGAACGGACCGCGCGCGCGCAAGCTGAGCCTGTGCAGCAGGCCGGCGATTTTTTCTTTGCCGGTGCCGCTTTCCCCCAGCAAGAGGGTGGTGGCGTCGGTTGGCGCGACCCGTTCGATGAGTTTGTACAGACGCTGCATGGCGGGGCTTTTCCCGCCCCACAACTCCTCGGTCAGCACGGTGGAGCCCGTCACGGTCCACGTGATTGGCTCGGCTTGGACCAAATACCCGGCGATCTTGCTCAAGATTTCCTGGGTGTCGAAGGGCTTCAGCACATAATCGACGGCCCCGCTCTTGAGGGCTTCCACGGCCTCGGGCACGGATCCGGACGCCGTCATGAAGATGAGCGGCACGGCGGGCCATCGTCTTGAGCATTCCCAGAGCAACTCCCACCCGTTCATGCCCGGCATGTCGACATTGGATAGGATCAGATCAACCTGGGCGCTTTCCATTTTGAGCAGGGCTTCCTCGCCGTCGGACGCCGCGATCACCCCGTATCCCGAGGATGCGAGCTTCCGCTCCACGTCTTCGCGGATGGTTGGATCCTCGTCGACAACCAAAATAACCTGCTCGATCTCCACCAACTCTCCTTGCCGACTGTTGTTCCGGGTTCCCGTGAGCGCCTGTGCGCGATTAGCGCAAAACATGTGGACATTCAAACAACGCCCTGCTCTGGGTGTTTGGGTGAATGTCTATCATTCTGTAATATTTGATAAATAATGCAGTGACGCCGGGTTTGGCGGGAGGCGTCACTCCGAGCCGATCCGGACCACGAACGGGACGTTCATGACCTGGCCAGCCCGTTGAAATTGTCCCCACCCTTTATAGAGGCCTGGCGCGGGGAAGTGGACCTCGAAGGCGACCTCGTTGGCTTGGCCCGCGCCAAGCGGATGCGCGTGCACGTAGTCGAAGCCATTCGCGGCAATGATCACCAAATGTCCCATGGCGCCCAGATAGGGCTCGAGGTCCGAGATCGGCGCGCCGTTCAGATCCATCAAGGAAAAGCTGACCCGATGCATGTTCTGCATTTTTTGGACGCCGATATCCGCCAGTAATTCCGAGGTTTGTATCCGTCCGGGCACATGGGCCTCCAGGGCGGGCGCGGCCGGGGGCGCGCCTTCGACGCGCAGTTCGCTTCTGATGGTCGCGACCTGTCCGCCTTCGGACGTGAAATCCGCGTAGAGCAAATAGGTTCCCGGCGCCGGGAAAATGACCGTGACTCCAAAAAGCCCCTCGCCTTCGGATTCCGGATGCACATGGGCGAATACGTCCAGTCCGTCGCGGACCATGATCAGATGCAGCTTTTTCTCGTGTACGACCTTCAAGTCGCTTACGAGCGCGCCATGGCCGTCGGTCAAGCGTAAGGACAGATGGACCGGCTGCCCGGGCTCGATCGTGACCGGGTCCGTGGAGAGGGCCACGGACATGGCCGTGGGGTCGAATTTGCCGGTTTGAGCGGAATGACCGGAAGCGTCATGCATTCCCGCCGACCACGCCGGCGCCACGAAAAACAGGAAGCATGAAAGAAAAAACAGTGACTTCATGGGATCCCCCTGGTCGAGATTCAAATGTGTTTGAATATACGCACCAACGGAATTTACGCAAGGCGGCATGTCCTGACCTTGATCATTCCGGAGACAACGCATGGTCTGGGATTGTTTTCCTTGATGAATGAAAGATGCTGATTTTCATGATATTTTTTGGTCGATCTTATAGATGGTGAAATTTATCACGAAATATGGGGGTTATTTCTCGCGGAGCGCGATGTTTTCAGTGAAAAATGTGACAAAACGAACAAAGGAAATAATATTTGAACAGAAAACCTTGGCGAACGTACATGTTGAGCACGAAAAAGCTGGGACACGCGCGGCCGACATGGCTCTAGCGGGGGGATCCGCTTCCGAAACATCGCCATGAATTTTTTGGCATGTGGTGGCGATGCCTGGAGTTTTGTGTCACAGCATTTCAGCATGCTTCCGGTGTGCTCCGGCAGTCATGGCGCGGGGCGACCCGAGCGCGGCGAGAAAAAAACCGATGTCACATCCGTGACGAACAACGCGAGGAGGAGAGTTATGACCAGGAAAATTTTTGTAGTGATGACCATGGCTTTCTTGGCCATGCTGCTGTGCCAGGGACCGTTGATGGCTGACAACGCCAGCGCTCCGGCGGCCGATGGCCAGGCCGCCGCTCCCGCCGAACAGGCGGCCCCGGCCGCTCCGGCCGTTGCTCCCGCTCCGGCCGCCGAGCAGGCTGCCCCCGCCGTCGCGCCGGCCGCCGCCCCGACCGCCGAGGCGCCCAAGGCCGCGGCTTCTGGTTCCAAGCTGCAAAAGGCCATCGACAGCGCGCCCCGCGGCACGGAGAAAGGTCAAATCGATTCGACCGCGCCGACCGGCTTTTTGGGCATTCAGGGCGCGCCCAACGTCAATCCGATCGCGGCCTTGCTGTGGGCCGTGTGGGTGGGCTGGATCTTCTCCACCGTAGGCGCCTTTGGCGGCGTCATGGCTGGTGTCGGGCACATGAGTGTTTTCGGTTTTGGTGAGTACGCGGGAGCCTTCAAGAAAACCGCGCCCGATCTCGGTAAGGTCGTGACCGACTCCATCAAGGCCTCCAACCAGTTCCTGGTCGGTACGTCCGCGCTGATCAGCTCCATCAATTACCTGAAGATGAAGCGCTTGGTTCTGCCCCTGGCCATCAGCCTCGGATTGGGCTCCCTGCTGGGCGCCTACGGCGCGGCGGCCCTCTCCGCCGGCAAGCTCGATTTCAAGTCCTATCAGGGCTACTTTGGGCTTTTTGTTCTGGCCCTGGGCGCATATCTGATCTACGAAACCTCGCCCGCCGGTCAGGCCAGCAAAAAGACCGCCAAGGCTGCGGCCAAGGCGTTCGAGGATAACGCCAAGAAGATGCGCAGCGGCGAAAAGGTCGACATGGCCGGTCTGAGAATTCAGGAGTTCACGCCCTTCACGTGCGCCTTCACCTTCTTTGGCGTGCCCTTCAAGTTCAATCCCCTGATTCCCTTTCTGGGCGGCATCGTCATCGCCGCAGTGGCGGCCTTCCTGGGTGTTGGCGGCGGCTTCCTGCTGGTGCCGTTCCTGACCAGCGTGACCCAGCTGCCCATGTACCTGGCCGCCGGCACCTCCGCCCTGGCCGTCTTGATCAGCATGGTCACCAGTATTCTCACCCTCATGACCAAGGGCACCCCCATCGACTGGGTGTTCATCGGAACCGAGCTGATCGGCATCACCATCGGCTCCATCATCGGGCCCCGGACCTCCCAGTATTTCTCCGACATCATGCTGAAGCGCATCTTCATCGTGCTGGCGCTGTATGTGGGCGTGGGCTATCTCTTGGCCGGATTCTTCGGCATCAAGATTCCTGGCGTGTAACCATCATTACCCGCTCCCCCGGTTTTTCCGGGGGAGCCGTGGATGCCCATGCTCGACCAAGCCTTCCTTGTTCTCGATTCCTGGCTGATCGCCCCGTTCCGCTGGCCCGGCTCCCCCCTGGCCGGTTTCTTTTTGGGTTCCCTGCTGCTTGCGGTGCAGAGCATCGCGGTGGGGCACTTCTGTCTTCTTGGGATGCGCCGTGTGCAGCGCCCCCTGCGCCTCAAACACGAAGCCGAGGCCGCCAAACGCTCGGATTTGGCCCTGGCCGCGCTGCAAGTCCAGGACAAGGGCGCGTATCTGGCCCAAAATACCTTGGCCAAGGATGCCTATGGGCACTCCATGGCCCTGGCCGTGGGCTTGATGACGGCTTCACTGTGGCCGGCCGTGGCGGCCCTGGCCTGGATGGATCTGCGTTTTCGCGGCGTGCCCTTGGAATTGCCGTTTGTCCTGCCCGGAGTCGGGTCCACGGTCTACTATCCTTTTTTCTTTATTCCCGTGTACATTGTCCTGCGCCTTGGTTGGGGACGACTCTGGCGGATGGCGCGCTCCAGGTCCGGGGCCGCCTAGACCGATCTCCGCCCGAGGCGCGCCTGGACACCCCGCGCACGCCTGGGCTAAATGCGCCCCCATGCCCAACCGCGATCTTTTCTTCTCCTGGACCTTCGCGTCCTTCGCTCCCGGCAGCATCCCCCGGAGTAAATACAACGCTTTCCGCGAGATTCACGCCGGAGCCGTGGCCTGTTTCGGTCTATTGGCCCGGATCGAGGACGTGGTCATGGCCCGCCGGGTGGTGGACTGGTGTCGTGTCGACGCCCTGACCTCCGAACTGGCCGCGCGGATCCGCCAGCTGGCCGACCAGCTCCAGGTCATGAATCCGGTTCGTTTCATGGACGTCCACGACTGGGTGGCCAAGGTCGGCTTTTATGCGCGACTGGCCACGGCCATGGATGCGATCCCGGCCACGCCGCCGTACTGCGTCCCGATCCAGCCGCGCCGTTCCGCCGACAAGCAGGCCTGGCCCGTTCTCGACTTGGTCGGAGCCGCCGACAAGCATCTTGCCGGTCTTGTGCTGACCCCGTCGCTGTTTCAGTACTTCATCGAAGCCAATGACCTCCGTCCCGCCTTGGACGCCCTGCTGCAAAGTCTCGACGCCGGCGTTCCGGACGAGATCGAGCGGGTCAGCCAGGAGCTGCGGGCCTTGATCCGCGCCGGCGTTTTGCCCGATGCGCTCGCGGCCGGGTTGGAAATCGCGGCCGAGGACGCTTTTTCCGGTCAGACCGGAATCACGCTTTGGGTTTTCGCGGGGCGGGATGGGGACGCGAGCTGTGTCGGTCGTCTTGAAGCGGTCCGTCCCCGGAATCTTGTCGCGGCCTGGATCGAGGCCGTCGCCTTCAAATACGCGCCGGAGGCGCTCCTGCGCCGTTTGGGGACGGGCCTGGCGGACGATGAATACCCGCTGACCGTGGCGGCCTTTCCGGACGGAGCGGCTGCGATCGCCGTGTCCGAAACGCGCCTTCCCAGCGCCGAGGCCCTGTTGCCGAGGCTGGAATCGATCCTGCCCCACGTGGCCCGGCTGCATGTTTTTCAGGCCCAGGGCGCGTCCCTGCGGGCCGAGCACTGCCGGTCCTTGCATGATCTGGTCTGCTTGTGCCTGGAGCGCGGTCTGGCTCAGATTTTTTCTTTCGCCGGCCGTCCGGCCTTGGGCTTGTCGTCCATCAAACAACTGCGGCTGGAGATTCCGGTGGCTTGCAATGTCTTCAACCTGGGGGGCGGTCTTTTTCCCTCGGCCGTGGAAAAGTCCGTGGTCGGCATGGAGGACGTCCGTTCGACGCCCGCCTGGTCCCTGCTCATGGGCCTGACCAGCCCCCTCGTGCCCTGGACCGGACCCGCGCACGAGGACACCGATGACGTCGCCCCGCATTCCAGTAGCTACGCGGTCATGTCCCAGCTCTACATGTACTGCACGCTACGCTTGGCGCAGAACCTGTACGTGATCGAATGCGACTGCGATGACGAGGGCAGTTCCGGTCATATTGGCTTTCGCTTCAAGGGCGGGAACGGGACCTGGGAGCAGCGCTCGCGCCGTCTGGAGATCATGCGCGTCGTGTTGGAAGGAGAGGGGTTCGAGGTCCGCTCGCGCGGGGATTATCTGGAAGCGGTCCGGGGCGAGGTGGAAGACGTTTTTTTACAACGCAATCTGGTCAGCCTCGGCCTGCTGGTGGCCTGGGTTCAGTCCGTGGGCGTCGAGACCCTGGGCAAGCTGAGTCCGGGGCAGGGGGCTGGGCGCTTCAAGGCGCTGCTGACGGATTTTCTGTCCAGCCCCCTTTGATGTCCGCCGTCACTTGCGGAAGTGACAGCCTCGGCTGGTTTTGTTGCGCAGCGCCGCCGTGGTCACGATGTAGGCGGTCTGACAGCCGTGGAAGAGATCCACGGATTCCTTGCAGACGCGGATGGATTTGTAAAAAGAGTGGAGGCGTTTGTTCAGGTTGCGCAGATCCTCGAAGGCCCGCTCCAGGCGCGAGGTGGTGCGCATGATGCCCATGTAGTTCCACATGGTGCTGCGGA
>CAYLNA010000092.1:0-7373 GCA_964384665.1 uncultured Desulfovibrionaceae bacterium
TAACCCGGTTTATCCGCGCGAATCAGGGCCAGTCGGAACGATCCGGCTGGCCTTTTTTCGTGCGCGGCGGTCTCTGGACGGAGGTTTCGGCCTGCGCTAGGGAGCGGCCAGAACCACACGGAGGAACCCATGACACGTATTTGCATATTCCTGATCGTTTTTTTTCTGTCCCAGCCATGCCTTGGCGCGGAAACCCCGGACGCGGCCCTGGCCGGCATTCAGCGCGCCATCGACAGCAAGGATTCCGCCTTGCTGGAAAGATACATCGACGTGCGCGGGGTCATCACCAAGGGCGTGGACGCCTTTATCGCCGATTTCGCCAAGCATCCGCCCAGCGGCGAGGGCGACCCCTTGCTGGAAATGCTGTCCGGCGGACTGGCCGCCCAGTCCGGCCAAGCCGCGCCCAATCCCATGAAATTGATGCTCATCGAGGAAACCCGCAAGTTTGTCTTCTGGGGGGTGGAGTCGGGCAATTTCGCGGGCCAGCCCGCGTCCCGCCAGCGCGTCCAGGACGGGGGGCTGCTGTCCATGCTCTTCGTCGACGCGTCCTCGGCCCGCAAGGAATTGCGCGGCGTGCGTTGCGCCGCGCCCAAGGGCGACCTGGCCACGGCCACGGCCAAGCTCTACGACCATGGCAGCGAGCGGAGCTATCCGGTCCAGGTGTCCCTCAAGCGCCAGCCCGAGGGGTATTGGAAGGTGACGGAGGTCAGCAACATCCGCGAACTGATCACCACGGTCCGCAAGGAGGCCGAGGCGAGGTAGGCGTGCTCAACGTGCTCATTGTCGACGACGAGCGGCCGGCCCGGGACGAATTGGCCTATTTGCTCTCCGGACATGCCGATCTCGCGATCCGCGAGGCCGGCTCCGTGGAGCAGGCCCTGGACGTGCTGGCCCAATCGTCCATCGACGTGGTGTTTCTCGACATCCAGATGCCCGGCCGAAACGGCTTCGAGTTGTTGCGGGAAATCGCCTGCGAGCCGGAACCGCCGTTCGTGGTCCTGGTCACGGCCTTTGACCAGCACGCCATCCGCGCCTTCGAGGAAAACGCCGTCGACTATGTGCTGAAACCAGTGGCCCCGGAACGCCTGGCCCGCGCCCTGGACCGGGTGCGCAAGTTGGCGGAGGATCAGGCCCAGGCCCGGGAAGGGCGGACCGTGCACAACCTGCTGGCCCGGTTGGGCCACTCCTGTCTGCCTCGGATCGCGGTCGAGCGGGGGGGGAAGGTCTGCCTCGTGCCGACCTCGCGCGTGCTCGTGATCGAGGCCGACGGCAAGCGTTTGATCGCCCTGGCCGACGACGGCGCGCAGGTCTGCCATGGCCTGCCGACCCTGGCCAAGGCCGAGGAACGTCTGGCCGGGCAGCCGTTTTTTCGGGCCAATCGGAGCGCGCTCATCAATCTGGAGCGCATCGCCGAGTTCTCGCCCTGGCAGGGGGGCCGCTACATCGTGATCATGGACGACGCGGCCCGGACCGAGGTCGTGGTCAGCCGCAATCAGGTCCGGGAGTTCAAGCTCCAGCTCGGTGTCTGAAGCATGTTGCCGGTCCCGTATATCCCGCCCCTGTTCATTTCCCTGTCCGAACGCTTTGGCCTGCTCCTGGCCGGCGGTTTCGCGATCATGATGTTCGTGCCCCTGGAAAAGCTCGGCCCGGGCAGCCGGCGCGGCATCCCGGCCATGGCCGTGCTGGTCCTGCTCTTCAGCCTGTTCACCATTCTGGGCACCTATTCCGGGAACATTGTCTTCCAGTCCTTCGCCAACCTGCGCGCCACCGGGGCCGTGACCGCCGGTCTGTTCGGCGGGCCAGTGGTGGGTTTTCTGACCGGTCTCGTCGGTGGCGGACATCGCTATTTCATCGACGTCGGCGGCTTCAGCGCCCTGCCCTGCGCCCTGGCCACGTTCATCGAGGGCGCGGCGGCCGGGCTCCTGGCCTGGCGCGCGCCGAACAGGTGCCTGGACTGGCGGACCGGGTTCATGGTCACGGCGGCCGGCGAATTTCTGCACATGATCCTGGTCCTGGCCCTGGCCAAGCCGCTGCCCCAGGCCGTGCAACTGGTCGACGTGATCGGGTTGCCCATGATCCTGGTCAACTCCATGGGCGTGGCCATGTTCGTGCAGGTCCTCAAGGTGCAGCTCCATTTCAAGGACCTGCGGGATTCGGCCAAGGCCCGGCAGATCCTGTCCATCGTCAACCAGACCCTGATCCATCTGCGCGAAGGACTGAGTCCGCGTTCGGCCCGGGCCACGGCCGAGATCATCCTGCGCGAGGCCGGCGTGGCCGCCGTGGCCCTGACCAGCAAGGACCGGGTTTTGGCCCATGTCGGCCTTGGCGAGGACCATCATTTGCCCGGTCATCCCCTGGCGACCAAGGCCACCCGGAGCGTGCTCGAAACCGGTCATCCGCGTTTCATCCGCGACCGCGAGAGCATCGGCTGCGAGAATCCCGCCTGTCCCTTGACCGGGGCCATCATCATTCCCCTGCTCAAGGGGCCGGAACTGCTGGGCTGTCTGAAGCTGTACGGGTCCAGGAAAAAACCCCTGGATCAGACCCGCTTCGAACTGGCCAAGGGTCTGGCCGGTCTGTTCGCCACCCAGCTCGAGCTGGAGGACATCGGCATCAAGGAGCGCCTTCTGGCCAACGCCGAGATCCGCCGCCTGCAGGCCCAGATCAACCCGCATTTCCTCTTCAATTCCCTGAACACCGTGGCCTCGTTCTGCCGCACCGCGCCTGGCCAGGCCCGCGAGCTGATCCTCGATCTGGCCAAGTATCTGCGGCGCAATCTGGACAGCCGCGAACTCATCCCCCTGGCTGACGAGCTGGAGCAGATCCGCTCCTATCTGGCCATCGAGCAGGCCCGCTTCGGCGAGCGCATCCACGCCGAAATCGTGGCCGGGGCGGAGGTCGAATCCTGCCCGGTGCCGCCGCTTTTGATCCAGCCCCTGGTCGAGAACAGCGTCCGTCACGGTATCCTGAGCCGACCGGAAGGAGGGCTCGTGCGGGTGGAAGCGGTGCGGGACGGGGCTTGTCTGCGCGTCACGGTGGAGGACAACGGCGCGGGCATGGACGATGCCGTGCGCCAGGAGATCCTCGATCCGGCCTCGGTGGACCGGGGCATTGGCGGCATTGGCGCGCGCAACTGCAACCAGCGCCTCGTGCAGCTCTATGGGCTTGAATATGCGTTGGATATTGTCAGTCAGCCGGAGCAGGGCACGCGTATTTCCTTCCGTATTCCGTGGCCGACTCTGGCTTGATTCGGCCTGCGCTGTTTTTGACGCCAGCCTTTTGTCGTTTCATCCCGCAAAAATGCAATTTCGCGCTCGCCGTCTTGTTTCGCGTTCCGGGTTTGTGATCATAGGCTCGGGGAGTTGGAGGAGGGCCGGTCGCGGCTCATGATCGCAAACACGGGAGGTAGGAATGAACGCTTTGACCCTGGTTTTTGTCTCGCTCGGCGTTTTCGCCATCGCGTATCGGTTCTACGGCCTGTTCATCGCGAACAAGGTCCTGGAACTGAAGAAGGAACGGACCACGCCGGCCGTCAAGTACGCCGACGGTCAGGACTACGTGGAAACCAACAAATTCGTGCTCTTCGGGCATCATTTCGCGGCCATCGCCGCCGCCGGGCCGCTTTTGGGACCGGTTCTGGCCGCGCAGTTCGGGTATCTGCCCGGCGCGCTGTGGATCATCATCGGCTGCGTGCTCGGCGGGGCCGTGCACGACATGGTCGTCCTGTTCTGTTCCGTGCGCCATAAAGGCCGCAGCCTGGCCCGCATCGCGGAAACCGAAATCGGCGCCGGCACCGGACGGGTCGCGTCCTGGGCCATCCTGTTCATCCTCATCCTGACCCTGGCCGGCCTGTCCATCGCCTGCGTCAACGCCATGGCCGAAAGCGTCTGGGGCACCTTCACCGTCTTCGCGACCATCCCCATCGCGCTCATCATGGGCGTGTACCTGCATGTCTGGCGGCACAACGACGTCGCCGGGGCGAGCCTGATCGGCGTGGTCCTCCTGGTCCTGGCCGTGCTGGCCGGGCCCTACGTGGTCCAGTCCCCGACCCTGGCCAGCATTTTCACCCTGACCAAGAAGGATCTGTCCGTGTTCATCCCGTTCTACGGGTTCGCGGCCTCGGTCCTGCCGGTCTGGCTGCTCTTGTGCCCGCGTGACTACCTGTCCACCTATCTGAAGATCGGCACCGTGGTCATGCTCGCCGGCGGCATCTTCTTCGTGCAGCCGACCCTGCTCATGGAGCCCGTGACCAAGTTCGTGTCCGGCGGCGGTCCCATCATTCCCGGCCCGGTCTTCCCCTTCATCTTCATCACCATCGCCTGCGGCGCCATTTCCGGCTTCCACGCCATCATCGGCACCGGCACCACGCCGAAGATGATCGGCAACGAGCGCGACGTGCTCTTCGTCGGCTACGGCGCCATGCTGGTCGAGGGCTTCGTGGCCATCATGGCCCTGATCGCGGCCTGCGTGCTCGTGCCGGGCGATTATTTCGCCATCAACGCCAAGCCCGAGGTCTTCGCCACCCTGGGCATGGACATGCAGAATCTGCCCGATCTGGCCGCCGCCGTGCAGGAAAACGTGCAGGGTCGTCCGGGCGGCGCGGTCTCCCTGGCCGTGGGCATGGCCTACATCTTCTCGTCCATCCCGTTCATGAAGCATCTCATGGGCTATTGGTACCATTTCGCCATCATGTTCGAGGCCGTGTTCATCCTGACCGCCGTCGATACCGGCACCCGCGTCGGGCGCTTCTTCCTGCAGGAAATGATCGGCGAGTTCATCCCCAAGTTCAACGAGAAGCGCTGGTGGCCGGGCATCATCATCACCAGCCTCATCTTCACCGCGTCCTGGGGCTACCTCGTCTACACCGGCGACATCTCGACCATCTGGCCGCTCTTCGGCATGAGCAACCAGCTCCTGGCCTCGTGCGGGCTGATCATCTCCACGACCATGCTCATCCGCCTGAACAAGGCCAAGTACGCCTGGATGACCGCCGCGCCCGGCGTCTTCATGGCCCTGGTGACCATGTACGCGGGCTATCTGAACGTGTTCCAGAACTACATCCCCAAGGGCAACTACCTGCTGGCCAGTCTGGGCGCCATCATCATGGCGCTCATGCTCATCGTCTTCGCCAGCGCCTTCCGTCGGTGGGCCGAGCTGCTCAAGGTCACGCAGCCGACCACGGACGAATACGGGGAAGCCGTCCTGGTTCTGGCCGACGAATAAACGAAAAGGGCGGCTTTCCAGCCGCCCTTCGGGTCTCGACACGAAAGGCCGCGCTGGGGAGCGCGGCCTTTTGCTATTTTCTGGGGGGCGCGGTGGGTCGGCCCTTGGCCTTGGTGAAGACCAAGCCGCCGTCTTGGCCGCGGCGGTTGAACATGGACAGGACCTTTTCCGCCTCCTGGAAGGGCAGGGAGACAAAGGCGAAGGTTTCCATGATCTGGATGTCCCAGACCTTGCGCGACGGGATGTGGCAGTTTTCGTCGAGGAAGGTCAGCAGGCGCTTGGGGGTCAGTCCGTCCTTGCGGCCCTGGGTCACGAAGAGGCGGGTCTTGCCCTTCTTGTCGACGACAAAGGCGTCCCCGATTTCCTTGTAGTTGGAGGCGTCGAGTTCCTCCTGGAACATGTACTGGAGCAGGGCGGCCAGGGTTTCGCGCGGCTTGCTCTGTTCGAGCAGCTCCTGGGCCATGCCCAGGAATTCCAGCTCCGGCTCCGTGGCTACAATGGTGTTCAATTCGGCCCGGATGCGGTCCTTCTTCATGCTGATGACATCGCTGACCTTGGGCAGTCGCGCCTTGCGGATGTCGGTCTTGGCCTGCTTGCTGATGAACTGCAGGCGCCGGTATTCCGAGGGCGTGATGAAGGTGATGGCGATGCCCTGCTTGCCGGCGCGGCCGGTGCGGCCGACGCGGTGCACGTAGGATTCCGGGTCGTGGGGCAGGTCGAAGTTGATGACGTGGGTCAGGTCGTGGACGTCGATGCCGCGCGCGGCCACGTCGGTCGCCACGAGAATGGTGATGAGTCGCTTTTTGAACTTGCCGAGGATCTTTTCGCGCAGGCTCTGGGAAATGTCGCCGTGCAGGGCGTCGGCGTCATAGCCGCGTTCCGTCAGGCGCTGGGCCACAGCGTCGGCATCGACCTTGGTCCGGGCGAAGACCAGTCCGTAAAACTCTTCTTCCATGTCGACGATCCGGCACAGGGCCTCGAACTTGTCGGCCGCCGAAACCTCGAAATAGATCTGGTCGGTCTGGGTCGCGGTCAGCTGATCGGACATGGCCCGGATGACCTCGTAATCGCCCATGTATTTCTTGGCGATGCGCAGGATTTCCGGGGGCATGGTCGCGGAAAAGAGCATGGTCCGCTTGTTCGGGCCGGTCTGTTCCATGATTTCGCGGACATCGTCCAAAAAGCCCATGTTCAGCATCTCGTCGGCCTCGTCCAGGATCATGAACTTGATCCCGGACAGGTCCAGGCTGCCCCGGCGCAGGTGATCGAGGACCCGGCCCGGCGTGCCGACGACCACGGACACGCCTTTTTTCAGGCTGCGGAGCTGGATCTCCATGGACTGGCCGCCATAGATGGGCGCGATGCTGACCGTGCGTCCACCGCGCAGGGAATTGATTTCCTCGGCGACCTGGATGGCCAGCTCGCGGGTCGGGGCCAGGACCAGGGCCTGCACGGCGCGCAGATCCTGGTCGAGCATTTCCAGCAGGGGCAGGCCGAAGGCGGCCGTCTTGCCCGTGCCGGTCTGGGCCTGGGCGACAATGTCATGGGTTCCGGCCAGCACGGCCGGAATGGCCTTGGCCTGAATGGGGGTTGGTTCCTCGAAACCCTTGCGGGACAGGGCCTGGATGGTCAGGTCGGACAGACCCAAGTCGGAAAATGTGGTCATGTGACTCCCTCGCGGGCCGTGGGCCTCGCGGTCGAAAAAAGATTGCCCGGCTCTGGAACCGGGCCTGTAACCGAGAGGCCGACTGTCCAAGACGGGGAGAACGCATTTCGGGAACACCGAATCTGGGGGCGAAAACGCTGAAGATGGTCGCGGAAGGGGAAAGCCCTTTTGAGAAATGCCCAGGGGCTATAGGGGAGCGCGGAGCGCTTGGCAATAAAAAAAACGCCCAGACTCGAATTTCGGCCGGATCAGCCCATCCGGGTCAGGCCGTAGCGTTTCATCTGGCTCCACACGCTGGTCCGGGAAATGCCCAGGATCTTGGCCGCTTCGGATTGGTTGCCGCCCGTGTCGCGCAGGGCCTGGATCAGGCGCTCTTTCTTGATGTCGTCCAGACTGCCGCTGGTCACGGCGGCGGGAGTGCAAACCGGCTGGCCGCCGATGTCGCCGGGCAGGTCGCGGGGCTCGATCAGGTCCGATTTGCAGG
>CAYLNA010000093.1:0-7342 GCA_964384665.1 uncultured Desulfovibrionaceae bacterium
TCCTATACGCTTCCGCCACGACACACCAAAAGCCTGTTTCGACAGGCTTTTTTTTGATCCCACGTCAGCGGGTCGCGCGGAGTTGGCGCACGAGATCGCCCACCACCCGCGCGCCCACCGGCTTGGCCAGATAGCCGTCCATTCCGGCCCGCAGAAATTTGTCCTTGTCTCCGGCCATGGCATACGCGGTCAGGGCGATGATCGGCGTCCTTCTCCTGGGCCCGAGGCGTTCCGATTCCCGAATGCTCCGCGTGGCTTCAAGGCCGTCCATGACCGGCATCTGGATGTCCATGAGCACCACGTCAAAATCATGCTCTTCGAGGGCGGCAAGGGCTTCCCGCCCATCATGCGCCACCGTGACCACGCCGCCGGCCTTTTCCAGGATGCGGGTCATGGCGAGCTGATTGACCCGATCGTCCTCGGCCAGGAGGATGCGCAGACTGTCCAGAGTCCCTGCTTCCTCGCGCACTGCCTCGACGGGGCGCGCCCGATCCGGATCCCCCAGCCCCAGGGGCAGGCAGAAGGAAAATTCCGTGCCTTCGCCAGGAACGCTCTCGACATAAATCCGGCCTCCCATCAGCCCGACGAGGCGCTTGACGATGGCCAATCCCAGTCCGGCTCCTTGCTGACCGCGCACGAAGGAAGCGCCGCCCTGGGAGAAGGGTTCAAAAATAATCCGCACCTGATCCTCGGCGATGCCGATGCCGGTGTCCGCGACCGTGAACAGCAAACGCGCCGGCGAGACCTCCACGGCCGACACGGATTGGACCAGCACGCTCACCGCGCCTGTTGGCGTGAACTTCAAGGCATTGCCGACCAGATTGAACAGCACCTGCCGCAGTCGGTGCTCGTCTCCCACATAGAATTCGGGCAACCCCGCGTCCATGTCCACGGACAGCCGCACGCCCTTGGTCCGCGCTTCCAGCTCGAAAAGACCCCGCACGGCGTCCAGAACCTCGCGCAGGGAGAATTCCGCCGTCTGGATCGAGAGCTTGTTGGACTCGATGCGCGAAAGATCAAGAATGTCGGACAGCAGACGGGTCAGCCGCGCCGAGGAATCCACTGCGTATCCGACATATTCCCGCTGCTCGTCCCCGAGATCCGTGCCATGGAGCAACTGGAGCATGGACATCACCCCATTGAGCGGCGTGCGGATTTCATGGCTCATGTTGGCCAGGAACTCGGACTTGGCCCGGTTAGCCGCCTCGGCCCGATCCTTGGCCGCGACCACTTCCCGCTGCATCCGCTTGATGGACGTCAGGTCCAGGTCGACGCAAAACATTTCCTTCTGTCCCAACGGGTCCGTGTACATGACGTGGGCGGAGTAAACCGGCACGAGACCTCCGTTCTTGTGGCGCAATTCCAACTCCCCGGAGGGAATACGCGCCCCGCCGCCCACCCAGGCATTCACGGCGCTGATCACCTCCTGGCGCATCTCCACGGGGATGATCAAGTCCTCCAGACGGGCGCCCCGGGCCTCGGCCTCGGTATAGCCATAGAGGTGTTCACTGGCCTCGTTCCAAAAAATGACCCGACGCTGCTCGTCATAGCCTTGGATGGCGATGTGGGAAATGTCGTTCAGGATGAACCGGAAACGCTGTTCGCTCTGGCGCAGGTTCTCCTCGGCCAGCTTCCGGTCCGTGATGTCGCGGGCCACCCAGAGAATGGAATTTTCCGAAAAACGGGTGGCGGTTCCCGCAAACCAATGAGCGCTCCCACCGATGGTCAGCGAATAATCGAGGCTGATCGGTTCATCCGCGGCCAAGGCCCGGTGGATCGCGTCCAGAAAAAACTCCGCCTGCGGGGGCGGGAATAAATCCGTGAGCTTTTTGCCAATCAGCTCCTGGGGCGGGCGGTACAAAAGATCGCTCTGGGTGGGCGCGATGTCCACGTAGCGTCCCTCGGCGTCAAAAACGAGGATCACGTCGGTCATGGAGGCAAAGAGGGAGCGCAGCTTGCGTTCCGAATGCTGGAGCGCCTCCTCGGCCGCGACCCGGTCGGTGATGTCGAGCAGAAAATTCAGGGTGGCGGGACGTCCATCCCATTCGATCCTGGTCATGGACAGGGCCACATGCCGGACCTCGCCGGACTTGTGCACGAGTCGAAATGTATTGCGGGACGGAACGGCCTCTCCGGCGATCCGGGCGCGATGCCGCGCTCGGACCTCGTCCTTGTCGTCGGGGTGGACCAGATCCAGTCCGACGCGGCCGAGCACTTCGTCCTGGGCGTAGCCAATCAGGCTCTGGACGCTTGGCGTAACGAACTTGATCCGCTCGTCCTGGGCGTAGCCAATCAGGCTCTGGACGCTTGGCGTAACGAACTTGATCCGCTCGTCCTGGGCGACATAGATCACCTCGGACGCGTTCTCGATCACGTTGCGGTATTTGGTCTCGCCACGGCGCAATTCCTCCAGGGCCGCGTTGAGGGCGGCGGTCTTGAGCACCACCTGACGGCGCAGCAGGACCGTGAACACCCCCAGCACGAAAATCCCCGCCAAGCCGGCCAGGACCAGTTCGCCAGCATAGCGCATCACGGGATGTCCGCCCAGGGGCGTTCCGAGCCATTTCGTGGTGATCGCCTTGCTCCGCGCGGCGGGAATGGCCGCGAAGCCGTCTTCCACCAATTTGAGCAGGGCTGCGTCCTCCTTGCGCACGGCGCGATGGAACTCGCCGCTGTAGAGAATGAACGAGGACCGGAAGTTCGAGGCCAGATTGTATTTATAGAGGTAATGGAGGGCCGGCGGCGCGTCGATGGAAAACACCCGCAGGTCGGCCTGACGGGCGGCCTCGATGATGTCCAGGTAGCTCGGATATTCCTTGATGGTCTCGATGCCGCCCTGCTTCAGCACTTCGACCACCGCGTCCCCCTTTTTCACGCCGATGGTGAACCCGCGCAGGGAACGCAGGTCGGTGATGCCGCTCAAACTTTCGTGCAGAAAGACGGGAACGTCGATCCGGGCGTAAGGCTTGGAAAAGGCGTAGAGCTTGGCTCTGGCTTCGTTGAAAAACATGGTGTCGATGACATCGGCCTTGCCCTCGCGCATGAAGGCCAACGCCTTGTCCCAGTCCATGGCCTCCAGGCGGACCGCGACGCCCGTGGCCTCTTCCCACGCCCGCCACGAATCGACGAGGATGCCGCGGAGTTCGCCGCTCTCGTCACGAAAAATATAGGGCGGATAGTTGTCGTCGCTGACCACGGTCAGCCGGGCCGGACGCTCCGCCGCCCAGGCCGCCCCCGGCCCAAGCGCCAGGATCACGGCGACGACATGGACCACGACGATCAAAAAGACACGCTTACGACTGTTCATGGTTGTGGCTGTAGCTCAGCTCCGTCCGTGAAGACAAGCCATGCGAGCCAAACGGAGCAAATCTCGCTCCCCCCGCGCCGGCGAAAGGTCCGCAAGATGCTCGACGACGCCACGACCGACATTGACGGTCTGTTCGAGAAACGAACAATCCCCCCACGCCCGTTCGACAATGGATCACATCCGACCAACCCGCGCCGCTGGATGTTCGGTGTCGCATCTCCCTGGCATCACAAAATCACCATTTATTTTAAAGTTTTTACAACAGAACCCGCGCTCCCTTTGACCGTATTCGACAGCGCCGCGAACTTCGGCATGGACGCTGCTCACGGCTGGCAGGGGAAAGACGAACGAAAGTTCCACCGCGTTCGTCCAAGACTCTGCATCCGCTTCGAAAAATCGACAGGCCCACTCCGCGGTCACCCCCATGGCCGCGCACACGCATAAACCTGGGAGGATTGATGATGAAAGCAGCCAAATGGTATGGAAAAAAGGACATCCGGGTCGAGGATGCGCCCGAACCCGCGGCGCCGAAACCAAACGAAGTCAAGATCAAGGTCGCGTGGTGCGGCATCTGCGGATCGGACCTGCACGAATACCTGGCCGGCCCCATTTTCATTCCCACGGAGCCCCATCCTCTGACCGGCGCCAAGGCCCCGCTTATTCTCGGCCACGAATTTTCCGGCGAGGTCGTGGAGGTCGGCTCCGCCGTGACCACGGTCAACGTCGGCGACAGGGTCGCCCCGGATGCCTGCCAACACTGCGGCGCATGCCTGCCCTGTCGCATGGGCCGCTACAACGTCTGCGAAAAGCTCGCCTTCACCGGGCTCATGTCCGACGGGGCTTTTGCCCCGTACGTCAATGTTCCCGCCGAACTGTGCTACGTGCTCCCCAGGGATTTCAATCTGGAAATCGCCGCGCTCATCGAACCTCTGGCCACGGGTTTCAAGGCCGTGCGTCTGGCCGGCTCCGTCATCGGCCAGACCGCCGTTATCCTCGGCGCCGGAACCATCGGCCTGGGCACGCTGATGTGCGCCAAGGCGGCGGGCGTGGCCACGGCCATCGTGGTCGAAATGTCCTCGGCCCGCAAAAAATTGGCCAAGGAATGCGGGGCCGACGTGGTCCTCGATCCCAAGGAGTGCGATATCGTGGCCGAAATCAAGAAACTGACCGGCGGCTCCGGAGCGGACGTGTCCTTTGAGTGCATCGGCAACAAACACACCGGTCCCCTGGCCATCGACGTCATCCGCAACTGCGGCGCGGCCGTCATCGTCGGTATTTTCGAGGAGCCCAGCGCCTTCAACTTCTTCAGCCTGAGCGCCACCGACAAGACGGTCATCGGCACCCTGGCCTACACCATCGACGACTTCGCCGGTGTCTCCAAACTTCTGGCCAGCGGACAGATCAAGGCCGAGCCCATGATCACGGGCAGGATCACCCTCGACGACATCATCGCCAAGGGCTTCGAGGAGTTGGTCCACAACAAGGACGCGAACATCAAGATTATCGTCCGTCCGAACTGATCTCGCCTCGGATTTCCACGACGGTCCTCCGCCGGATGTCCGGGAGAGGACCGATTCATTCGGCGTCCGCCAGATCCTCCGGAACCACGGCCCACACGGCTCGCTTTCCCGGAGCCAAGGAGCCGTATTCGGCCGAGACGCCCAAGATCCGGGCCGGCGTGGTCGTGACCATGGCCAGCAAATCGGACAGCGGCGCCGAAGGCAAAATCGCGCGCACGGCCCGCAGCTCCGCCCACAGGTCCAGATCCGGCGCGGAGGCCAGGGAATCCGTGCCCAGACAAAGCGGCGCGCCGGCCTCGAACAGGGCGACCGCCGGGGCCTGGCCCACGCCGATCCAGCGATTGCTGCGCAGGCATAGACAGACCGTCGCCCCGCTTTGAGCCAGAATGTCCACGTCTTCCGCTTCCGCCTGGACGCAGTGCACGGCCAGGGTTCGTGCGTCGAGCAGGCTCAGGGCCTGGGCCTGGGCCACGGCGGTCCGCGCGGAGGGCGCGAAACCCTTGGGCAGGATGCGCCGGGCGCGCAGGAACTCGGCGAAGGGGCCGCGCCCGGTCCGAAAGAGTTCGTTTTCCCCCGGCGCTTCGGCCAGATGGATGGTGAAGGGCAACGCGCGCGCCGCGCACCACGCCTTGACCGCCCGCGCCAGATCGTCGGCGATAGAATAGAGGGCGTGCACGCCCGCGCTCCAGGCTCCGGGCAGGGGCCGGGGTTCGAAGTCCGCCCCCCGCGTCCGTCCGGCGCATTCCCGAAACAACACTCCTTCCATGCCGGCGCGGTCCATGGCCCGTCGGATCTGGTCGCCGTCGCGCCCGACCACGTCGGCCGCATAACACGTCCCGCTGGCCCGCATCCCCGCCACGGCCAAGTCCACGGCCGCCGCGTCGGGCGACTCGCGCAAACAGGCGAACAGCGCGTCGGCCCAGGCCGGAAAGCCCAGGCCGGCGGGAATGCGCCCGGCCAGATGCGAGAGTCCAAGATGGGCATGGGCGTTGATCAGGCCGGGAGCGAGGGTCACCGCGCCCAGATCCCGATCCGGGGCGTCGCCGCGCACCCTGGCCCACGGCCCGATGGCCGCGATGCGCCCGGACAGGACCAGGATTCCGGCGTCGTCGATTTCCGGCTGGGCGGGGTCCATGGTCAAAACCCGCCGGGCGCGATAGCAGGCGTCGGTCATGGCCGCTCCCAGTAAAAAAGGCGGCCGGAGCCGCCTTGCGCATTCGATCGAAACCGCCTGCTATTCATAAACCTTATCGGCCGAGGCCCTGACGTCCTCGGGCACGGTCACGCCCATCTTGGCCGCCGCCTTCAGATTCAGATGCAGGATCAACTCCTGCTGGCTTTCCACCGGCGTTTCCGCGGGCTTGGCCCCGTCCACCAGCAACCGCTTGGCCATGGCCGCGGTTTGGACGCCATGCTGATAGTAATCGAAGGCCAGGGCGGCCATGGTCCCGCGCTGAACCGAATCCACGTCGGCCGAGAACAGGGCGATCTTCTCCTCCTCGCAGACCTTGATCACGGATTCCACGGCGGAAATGACCGTGTTGTCCGTGGGCAGGTAGATGGCGTCGACCTTGCCCACGAGCGACTTCGCGGCCTGATAGACGTCGCTGGACTTGGCCACGGTGGCCTCGACGACCACGAATCCGGCCTGGGCGCCTTCTTCCTGGACCATGGCCACGGTGGTCTTGGAATTCGCCTCGCCCGCGTTATAGATCATGCCCAGCTTCTTGAGTTCCGGAAAAAAGCGCCGCACCAGGCCCATGTGCTTGTCCACGGGCAGCATGTCCGAAACGCCGGTGATGTTCGCGCCCGGCTTGTTCAAATCCGCGACCAGTCCCGCCCCAACCGGATCGGTGATGGCCGTGAAGAGCAGCGGCGCCTTGGCCAGGACCGGCGACTTTTTCGCCGCCAGGGCGCAGGCCTGGGCCGACGGCGTGGCGATGGCCAGAACCAGATCAGGTTTCTCGCCAGCGATCAGGCTGGCGATCTGATTGGCCGTGGCCATGTTGGCCTGGGCCGTATGCACCGAATACGTGGCCGCCACGCCCTGGGTCCGCAATCCGTCCTGAAAGCCCTTCAGGACCGCGTCCAAGGATGGATGCTCCACGAACTGGTTGACCGAAATCGCGAAGGCTCCGGCCTGGGCCATGGACCCGACCAGACAGAAAATCAGAAGATGCGCGAGCGCCGTGTAGTATTTCATGGTTCCCCCGTTAGTTGATTTTGAAGATGTGGACCAATTCGCGGAGCTGATCCGACAGGGCCAGCAATTCCTCGGCATGAACGCGCACGGTGTCGCCATTCTGACTCATGTCCGCCGCCGAATTGCGGACCTCCCCGATCTGCTGGGAAATCTCCGTGGCCACGCTCGTGGTCTGGGCCACGTTCCGGTTGACCTCGTCCAGACCCATGGAGGCCTGTCCGATATTCTCGGCGATATCGCGCGTGGTCACGGACTGTTCTTCCACGGCCGCCGCGATGGTGGTCACGATGGCGTCGATGTCCTCGATGACCT
>CAYLNA010000094.1:0-7306 GCA_964384665.1 uncultured Desulfovibrionaceae bacterium
CAGGGGCACGGTCAGGTCGTTGTTCAGCACCCAGACGGCCAGTAGATGTTTCAGGGTCAAGTCGGCCTGGGCCATGGATTCCTGGCCCAGATTCTGGGCCGCCATTTCCTGGATGGCCAGCATGTATTCCCGGGCCAGGGTGAATTCCGCGCAGATCTCGCGCACGAAATCTTCATAAACATCGGGTTCTTGCTGGTAGAGCTGATCGAGCGTGCTCATGGTGCGGGTCAGGGCGTAGAGGCTGATGTCGCCGAGTTGGGGCATGGTCTTCTCCATGAAAAGCGCCGACCCCGGAAGGACCGGAGTCGGCGTTGGGGTTGATGCGGGAGGGGGCTACAGTCCGAGCTGGCTCAGCAGGTCGTCCACGTCGTTCTGGGAGGCGCTGGTCTGGGGGCCTTTCAGCTCCGAGGCCCGGGCCTTGGAGGCCTGCCGGATTTCTTCCACGGGCTGGTCCGGGTTTGCTTCCATGGCCTTCATCGAGAGACCCGTGGCCATGTACAGCTCGAACACGACTTTTTCGATCTGTTGCAGGGCCGTGACGATGCGCTTGATACGCTGGCCGGTCAGATCCTGGAAGCTCAGGGTGGTCATGATTTCCATCAGATCCGCGCCCAGTTCCTCGGCCCCGGAGCGAAGCGCGGCCAGCTCCGAATTCTCCGCGCCAAGTTTGTCCAAAATAGCCAAAGCCTGGTCGTTGCGGTCCAGGTGCTTTTCGATCACGGCCATGATGCTTTCCGTGGCTGTTTCGGTGGTATGCAGGATTTCTCCCAACTGCTTGGACGCCTCGGAAAAAATTTCATCGGTATCCGTGGACACGGCCCGGGGCGCGCTCGCCTGGCCATTGGCGGCGGCGGAGTTGATTTCGCGGTAAATGGACTTGAGGCCTTCCTGAAGGTCCGTGCTGATGCCGCGATAGAATTCACCCTCGGTCAGGGCCCTGGTCAGGGCGCGGTTGATTTCCTCGGACAGAGCCGTGGAGATCACGTCCCGGATGGTGCTTTCGGCCTTGGCCGTGATCCGGCTGAGGAGTTCCTGGCTGAGTTGGTCTTTGTGCATGCCGCTGATCCTTGGTTAGGAGTGGGAGGAGCGCCGATCCCGGATCTGGTCGCGTTGCTCGGCAATGACGTACTGGATGATCTTTTCGCGCTCGGTGTCGCGCATGTCCTTGAATTCGACGGCCCACAAGGCCGCGCCCTCGACCAGATCCCGCCGGATGATCGCGCCCATGGCGCCGATCAGGCCCAGCGGATACATGGATAACGAGACCACGATTTCAACCCGCTCGCCGACCTGGAACTCCCTGCTGGCGCTGAAGCGCAAACCCGCGCCGCTGATGTCGTGGACGATGACGGGGATGGGGAAGTCTTCCTGCAGGGCTTGGCGGTTCAGGATGGTCAGGATGGCGCTCAGCTTTTCGTCCATGGTTTTCAGCTGCTGGATCACGGCTTCGGGCACGGAGGTCTGGGCCGGGTCGAGCGGCTGCGCCGGGACGCAGGCCGGACATCCGGTGAAGAGGGGACGAGTCTGAATCCTGGGCATGATCCGCAGGTGTCCCTTCAGCGTGGCGTCGATCCGGGCGTACGTCCGATCAAGAATGGACATGGCTCCTCCCGCTTACCACGTGCTGGAATCGATCTCCACCACCATGGCGTGCACGGGACAGACCGTGACGCACATGTTGCACGCCGTGCACTTGTCTTGGTCGAAATCCACCAGCCGCGTCGTCAAATTCAGATGCAGGGCCTTGGACGGGCACAGGGCCGTGCACAGGCCGCAGTGCATGCAGGATTCTTCATTGCGCGAGATTTCATGAGCCACGGGAGTGACCCGGATGCCCTGTTCCTGCAGGTAGGTCACGCCCTGGCGGTAGCGTTCCAGGGTCCCGAACAATTCCAGGATCATGTGCCCCTCGCGGCGCGGATTGATGTTGGCCTGCAGGATGCTGAAGGAGAGATCAAAGAGCTTGGCCAGGTTGTACATCATGGGTTGGCCGGATGATTCCGGGGGAAAGCGCAGGCTGACGATGCGGCTGAATTCGTGCGTGCTCATGACGTGCTCCGCGGCTAGTCGCCGCTTTTCAAATAGGCCTGGGCGCGTTTGGCCTCGGGCGAATCGGGGTGTTTCTTGATCAGGTCCTCGAGCACCAGCTTGCCGGCCTGGTCCTTCTTCAGCTTGAAGAAGGACATGCCCTGCTTGAGCAGCGCAGCCTTGTACTTGTTGGATTTTGGGTGGCCTTCGATGACCTTTTGGTAGGTCAGGACGGCGTTGGCGTAGTCCTGCGTCTGGAAAAAACATTCACCCTGCCAGAAGAGGGCGTTGGGAACCAGCGGGTCCTTAGGGAAGCCTTTCACGAATTCCGCCCACGTGGCTTGGGCCTGCTTGTACTTCTTGGCGTAAAAACCTTCCAGGGCCTGTTGGTAGAGTTCCTGCCCGGATCCAGTCGGGACGGGCTCGGCTGTCGCGGTCTGTTGCTGCTGCGCGGCTGCCGGCGCGACCGGAACCACCGCCGCTGGCGGCTGCGCGCTCGGCGTCATGGCCTGCGGGGCGCCCGGAGCCATGGACGGCGACGCCGCTGGCGCGCTCGCGGGCATCTCGTCGAAGACCACGCCCAACTGCGTGGCCATGACGGTCGTCTTGCGATCCAGTTCTTGCACCTTGGCGTTCAAAGCGTTGGCGGTCACTCCGCCGGATTGTTCCTGGGAGTGGCGCAAGTCCTCGACTTGACCGGACAGCGTGGCCAATTGGCCGCGCATGGCGTTGATTTCCGCCCAGCTGTTGGCCTGGGCCGACTGCATCGGCTGGGTGACCTGGGTCAGTTGGCCTTCCAGCATGGCGATGCGCTCTTCCTGTTTTTTCCGTTCCTGATCCTGGGCGTAAACTTGGCTGCGCAGGCGGTCGAAATCCGTGGTGCTGACACAGGCCGTGGCGCCAAGCAGGGCGGCGAAAGCGCCGGCCATCAGAACTGGTTTGCCGAAATGTCGAGAAAACATGCTCACCTCTATATGTATGCGAGAGTCCGAAACGTGGGAAAGCGCGATGCCGGGGCCATAGCACGGGCCGGGTCGCGCTTCTATTTTTTTATGATCCGTTTCCTGCCGAAAAGGATATATCCCAGGCCGCCGACAACCGGCAACATGACCTGCGCCACCAGCCAGGCGGCCCGTTCCTGCGGGGTGGGAAACTCGTTCTTGTACAGATGCCAGATCGCCCAGATGTTGGGCAGGATGGGCAGCAGCAGGAGCGGGAGGACCAGCAGGAGCTTATCCTGGGGGATTTCAGCGAGAAACATGGTGTCTCCGAATATAGATAATGAAACATCCCAGGGCGATGGCGCCGAGGGCGATGAACTGGGTCACGCTGACGAAACCAAAGTCGCCGCGATAGTCGGCCCGAAAGAGTTCGATCAGGAACCTGAACCCGCCAAAAAGGATCAGGAAGATTCCCATCAGCCAGCCGGTGCGCCGGACACGCCGTTTGAGCAGCACGGCCGCGCAAAAGCAGGCCAGTCCGGCCAGACTGTGGTAGATCTGGGTCGGATGCAGGGGAATGTGCAGGGGAGCCAGGGATTCCGGGTGGACGAAGGTGATGGCCCAGGGCAGGTCGCAGGCCGCGCCGTAGCAGCATCCGGCGGACAGGCAGCCAATGCGGCCGACGGCCTCGCCCAGGCCGATGCCCGGAACCAGCGTGTCCATCCAGAGCCAGATGTCCTGGTTTTTCTTTTTCAGGTAGGACAGAGCGAAAACGGTGGCCAGGATGGCTCCGCCGGAAAAGACGAGGCCGCCTCTCCAAAACGTGAAGATTTCGAGGGGGTTGTTCCAATAATAAACTGGATTGATGAGCACGTAGAGCACGCGCGCGCCCAGAATGGCCCCCAGGATGATGTAGAAGCCCAGATCCGAGAGCAGATTGGGGTCCAGCCCCCGTTCCCGCGCCTCGCGCATGGACCAGGCGATGCCGAGCAGGAATCCGGCCGCGACGAAGAGTCCGTAGGCGTGCAGGGCGAAGGGGCCGAAGTGGATGCCAAAGAGGATGAAGGGCGCGATTTCAAAGATGGTCGGAAGCATGGCGGCGTCTCTGCTGATAAAAGGACACAAGAAGGCCGGCCGCGCCGAGGCAGATGCCCATGTCGGCCACGTTGAAGGCGGGCCAGTGCCACTCGCCGACGTAGAAATCCAGGAAATCGACGACCACGCCGAGGCGGATGCGGTCCAGCAGGTTGCCCAAGGCTCCGCCCAGGATGAGTCCCAGACCGTGGATATAGAATGGCCCATCGTCTTCCTCGCTTCGGGCCAGGGCCGCGATGAGGCCCATGGCCAGCAGGGACACGGCGATGAAGAATGGACGCTGCCAGTCGATATCGGTCCGGTTCAGAAAGCCGAAGGCCGCGCCCCGGTTCAGGATGTGCACGATGTCGAAGAAACCGGGGATGACGGAAAACCCTTTTTCCCAAACCGGAATGGCCTGTTGGATCCAGATCTTGGTCAACTGGTCCAGGGCCAGGACGGCGCCCGCAGTCAGGGCGATGGATTGGTAACGCCGGCCCAGGTCCGGGACCGGCGCCTGGTCGGACCTGGGCCTAGGCATGGTATTCCCGCAGGACCGTGGTGCAGCGGGGGCAGGCCTGGGGGTGGGCCGGGTCCGTGCCCAGGTTTTCGTCATATATCCAGCACCGGGCGCATTTTTCGCCCTTGGCCCGTTCGATGGTCAGAGCCAGGTCCGGTATTTCGGTCTGGATGGCCGAGGCCGGAGCCGGTTCGGTCGCGAGCAGGGCTTGGCTGACGATGAACACGTCGCGCAATTCGTTCGCCACGGCGGCCAGTCGGGCCTGGGTGTCGCCGCTGGCGAAGAGGGTCACCCGCGCGTCCAGCGAATGGCCCAGGGCCTTGGACTGGCGCAGGGGTTCGATGGCCTTGGTTACCTCGCCGCGCACGGCGAAGACCAGATCCCAGGTCTCGGCTTCGCTTTCGGTCAGCAATCCGCCCGTGATCTCCGGAACACGCAGGGCGAAGACCGTGCTTCCCGCCGGGCGCATGGCCTCGGGCAGGTGCTGGAAGAGTTCTTCGGCTGTGAAGCTCAGGATCGGCGTCATGTCGGCGATGATCATGAGCAGGATATGATAGAGCGCGGTCTGGGCCGAGCGCCGTTCCAGGCTGGCGGCGCCGTTCACGTAGACCCGGTCCTTGATGATGTCGAGATAGTAGGAACTCAGATCCGTGGTGCACAGGTTGTGCAGCGTATGGTATACTTTGTGGAACTCGAAGTTTTCATAGGCAGCCTGGATGGTCTGGTGCTTGGTCCGGACCATGTTCAGGGCGTACCGGTCCAGGGACAGCATGGACCCGACGGGCGCGGCGTCCGTGGCGGGATTGAAGTCGTTCAGATTGCCGAGGATGAAGCGGCAGGTGTTGCGGATCTTGCGGTAGGCGTCCACCAATCGACCGATGATTTCGTCCGAGATGCGCAGGTCTTCCTGGTAATTCTCCGAGGCCACCCACAAGCGCAGGACCTCGGCCCCGTGCTTTTCGATAATTTCCTGGGGCGCGACGACGTTGCCGATGGACTTGGACATCTTGCGGCCCTGGCCGTCGAGGACGAAACCGTGGGTCAAAACCGCCTTGTAGGGCGGCACGTTGCGCGTGCCGACGGAGGCCAGGAGGGAGGAGTGGAACCAGCCGCGATGCTGGTCCGTGCCTTCCAGATAAAGATCGGCCGGAAAGCGGCATTCGGGCCGGCCTTCGACCACGGCCGCGTAGCTGGTGCCGGAATCGAACCAGACGTCGAGGATGTCGTCTTCCTTTTCCCAGTGCCGGCCGCCGCATTTGGGGCAGGTCAGGCCCTGGGGCGCGACCTCGTCCAGAGGCGCCTCGAACCAATAGTCCGCGCCCGTGGGATGGGTGGCGAAGCGGTCCACGATACCGTGGGCCCAATCGCCGTCAAAATAGGCGTCCCCGCAATCCGCGCAGAGCAGGGCGATGATCGGCACGCCCCACATGCGCTGGCGGGAGATGCACCAGTCCGGCCGGAACTTGATCATGTTGTGGATGCGTTCCTTGCCCCAGGCCGGAATCCAGTCCACGGCGTTGTCGATGGCGTCAAGAGCCTTGGCGCGCAGGTTGTTGTGCTCCATGGTGATGAACCACTGGGTCGTGGCCCGGAAAATGACCGGCTTCTTGCAGCGCCAGCAGTGCGGGTAGGAGTGCTTGATCTTCTCGCTGCCCAAGAGGTGTCCGACCTCGGTCAGCTTGGCCATGACCAGGGGATTGGCCTCGAAGACGTGCTTGCCGCCGAAGAATTCCACGCTGGGCAGGAACCGGGCCTGATCGTCCAGGGGCGAGAGGATGTCCAGACCATGACGCAGGCCAGTCTCGTAGTCCTCGCGGCCATGGCCGGGGGCGGTGTGCACGCAGCCCGTGCCCGCGTCCAGGGTCACGTAGTCGGCCGTGACCACCGGGGACGGACGGTCATAGAAGGGATGGCGGGCGACGAGCCCTTCCAGGGCGCCGCCGGAGACCGTGCCGAGAACGTTCCAGTCCGCCCAGCCGAATTTCGCGGCGCATCCGGCCGCCAGTTCCTTGGCCAGGATATAAAAGTCTTCTCCGACCTGGATCAGGTCGTATTCGAAGTCCGGGTGCACGGCCACGGCCAAGTTGTCCGGAATGGTCCAGGGCGTGGTCGTCCAGATGGCGATGAAGGTCTTGTTCGGCGCGGCCTGGGGAAAGACCTTGGCCAGCTCGGCCGCCTGCAGGGGAAAGCGGACATAGATGGACGGCGAGGTATGGTCATCGTATTCCACCTCGGCCTCGGCCAGGGCCGTCTCGCAGGAGCCGCACCAATAGATGGGCTTCTTGTTGCGCTGGACCGAGCCGAGCTTGTAGAAATTGGCCAGCTCCCGGGCCGTGGCCGTCTCATAGTCCGGAGTCATGGTCAGATAGGGCTTGTCCCAGGTTCCGAGCACGCCCAGGCGCTTGAATTCCTCGCGTTGGATGTCCAGAAAGCGCAAAGCGTATTCCCGGCATTTCTGGCGGATTTCCAGGGTCGAGAAATTGGTCTTGCCGCCCAGTTCCTGTTCCACCTTCAGCTCGATCGGCAGCCCATGGCAGTCCCACCCCGGCACGTATTCGGCCTTGCGGCCGGTCATGTTACGGTGCTTGACGATTATGTCCTTCAGAATCTTGTTCATGGCGTGGCCGATGTGGATATGCCCGTTGGCATAGGGCGGACCGTCGTGCAGCACATAGGGTTCCTGGCCGTCGTTGGCGCTCACCATGGCCGCGTAGGCGTCGGACTCGGCCCAGCGCTCCAGAAT
>CAYLNA010000095.1:0-7261 GCA_964384665.1 uncultured Desulfovibrionaceae bacterium
GAGATCATCGGCGGTCGCCTGCACGACGGGCAAAAGCTGGTGGTGGACGAGCAGAACGGGGCGTTGCAGTTCCTGGCCTGACGAGTCCGATACCAGAACAAGGACAGGCCGGCCCCCGACCGCATGCGTGGTTGGGTGCCGGCCTTTTCGCGACGTGTCCCGTGGCGGCGCGGTGGTCCATGCCTATGCTTTGTCGGGCGTTTTCTCCCGTTCTGGACTCGGTTTTCAAAAGCCGATACCTCCTCCGGGCCTTTCACGTCATTTTCAAGGAGAGTACCTGTGACCCCTCGTACCTGTCTCATTCTCGACATCGGCAGCGGCACCCAGGACGTGCTTTTGTATCAAGACGGCCTGGAGCTGGAAAACTGCCCCAAGTTCATTTTGCCTTCTCCGGCCCGCGCGGTCGCGGCTCGCGTCCGGGAGCTGACTGCGGCTGGGCGTGACATCCATCTGCATGGCCAGAACATGGGCGGTGGGTTCTGGCGGGCGGTCAAGGGCCACCAGGACGCTGGTCTGAAGGTCTATGCCCATCCCGAGGCGGCCCTGGCCCTGGGCGACGATCTGGATCAGGTGCGCGGGCATGGCGTCGAGATCACGACCGCGCCGCCTCTTTCGGCCGCCCAGGTGCTGTTGACGGACTTCGACCTGGGCTTCTGGCAAGGCTTGCTCCAGCACGCCGGTCTGGCCCAGCCGGATTTGGTTCTGGCCTGCGTGCAGGACCACGGTTTTCACCCAGGCAAGAGCAACCGCATTTCCCGCTTCGTCTATTGGCAGCGCTTCATGGCCGAGGACGAGGGCCGGATTTCCCGCCTGCTCTACGCCGAGCCGCCGGCCGAGATGACCCGCCTGGCCTGTCTGCGCCGGTCCATCGGCGTGGGTCTGGTGGCCGACACCGGCTCCGCCGCCCTGCTTGGCGCGTTGTTCGATCCCAGCGTGGACCAAACGGCGCGCGAGGACGGCGTGCTCATCGCCAATGTCGGCAACAGTCACACCATCGCGTTTTTGGTTTTGGGCGAACGGGTGCTTGGCGTCTACGAGCACCACACCGGCTATTTGAACCGGGACAAGCTCATGGCCCATCTGGAGCGGTTCCGGCGGGGCGAATTGGGCAACGCCGAGGTCTTCGACGACGGCGGCCACGGCTGCGTGACGGTCGATGAACTGCCGCGCGGTTTCCAGCGCATCGTGGTCCTGGGGCCGCGCCGGGCCATGCTCGACGGCGCGGCGGTGGAGTTCCTCGCCCCCGGCGGCGACATGATGCTGGCCGGATGTTTCGGTCTCTTGAAGGGCTGGCGGATTTTGGTCGGCTAGTCGGCGGGGAAGGGGGATACTTGCGCCCCGCGTTCGACTCATCGCCGCAGGGCCTTGACCATCTCCACCACGGCCACGGGAGCCAGGGCGCAGCCACTAATCACCGCCCAGTCATGGAGCGTGGGCGGGACCGTGAGCAGGACGGTTCGCAGGATCGGGACGCCGACCGCCGCCGTTTGCAGGAGCAGACAGGTCAGGACCGCGCCCCAGAACCAGCCATTGGTGAACAGACGGGCGGTGAAGGCGGAGCGGCTGCGGGAGCGGGCGTTGAAGGTGTGGAAGATTTGGGCCAGGGCCAGGGTCATGAAGACCATGGTCGTCGCGCGCCGCAGTCCCGCCCCGTCCGATCCGTGCGCTCGCAGGCCGGCATGGAAGGCCAGGAGGCTGACCCCGGCCAGAAGCAGGCCCTGCCAGGCGATGAGGGCGAGAAAGCGCGGGGTGAGCAGGGATTCCTTGGGGTCGCGCGGCCCCCGGCGCATCATGTCCGGAGCCGAGGGCTCCAAGGCCAGGGCCAGGGCGGGGAAGATGTCCGTGACCATGTTCAGCCACAGGATTTGCAACGGTCCCAGGGGCAGGGGCCAGCCGAGCATGATGGCCAGGAACACGGTCACGATCTCCGCGAAATTGCACGAGAACAGATAGTGGATGAAGCGCAGGATGTTGGCGTGGATGATGCGGCCTTGTTCCACGGCGCGGACGATGGTGGCGAAGTTGTCGTCGGTGATGACCATGGCGGCCGATTCCTTGGCGACCTCCGTGCCCTTGACGCCCATGGCCACGCCGATGTCGGACTGCTTCAGGGCGGGCGCGTCGTTGACCCCGTCGCCGGTCATGGCCACGATGTGTCCGTGCGCCTGCATGGCCTCGACGATGCGGAGTTTGTGCCGGGGCGAGACGCGGGCGAAAACGGCGGTTTCAGCCGTGATCCGCTGCCAGGCGGCGGGGGCTAGGTCGTTTAGGTCCCGGGCATGGGCGGTGCGCATGGTCCGCCCGGCGAGGTCGAGGTCAAGGCCCAGCTGCCGTGCGATTTCCGTCGCCGTCGCCTGCTGGTCGCCGGTGATCATCACGCAGCGGACGCCGGCCTGCCGGCACGTGGCGATGGCCGCCTTGGCCTCCTCGCGCAGAGGGTCGATCATGCCGACCAGGCCGACGAAGATCAGGTCGCGGTCCAGATCGGCTTCGTCGTGGTTTGGCGGCAGGTCGCGGTACGCAAGCCCCAGGACGCGCAGCGCGCCGCCGGCCAATTCCTGGTTTCTTTCCTCCCATTTTCGTTTCGCGTCGAGCGAGAGGAGCTCGACCCCCGTCGCGCGGAGTTCAAAGGAGCTCGCGGCGAGCACGCGCGCCGGGGATCCCTTGACCAATGCCTCCAAGGTCCCGCGCGGGGTGAGGTGCACGCTGACCATGCGTTTGGCGTCGCTGTCGAAAGGCGCTTCCGCGACGCGCGGAAACTCCGCCTCCAGCTCGGCGGGATCGAGGCCCGCCTTTTCCGCCGCGACGATCAGGGCCGCCTCGGTGGGGTCGCCAAGGACGGTTTCGACGCCGTCGGCGCGCCGCACGTGCGCGTCGTTGCACAAGGCTCCAATGCGCAGGGCCAGGCTCAGGAGGGTGTCGCCGCGTGGATCCAGGGTCGCGCCGTTGTTCCGGAACGTCCCGATCGGGGCATATCCCGCGCCGCTGACCTCGATGCGTCGGTGGTCGAGCACGAAGGCGGCCACGGTCATTTCATTTTTGGTCAGGGTTCCGGTCTTGTCGGTGCAGATGACGGTGGTCGAGCCCAGGGTTTCCACGGCCGGCAGGCGGCGGATGAGAGCGCCCATGCGGGCCATGCGTTGCATCCCCAGGGCCAGGGTCATGGTCGCCACGGCCGGCAGCCCCTCGGGCACGGCCGCGATGGCCAGGGAAATACCCACCTCCAGCATGTACAGGAAGCCGTTGCCCCGGACCCAGCCGGCCAGGACGATAACCGCGCACAGCCCGAGCACGATGACGACGAGCAGGCGGCCGAGGCGGGCCAGTTTGTCTTCCAGGGGGGTGGCGCGCGTGGTTGTTTCGTCGAGCAGGAGGCCGATCTTGCCCATCTCGGTGCGCGCGCCCGTGGCCGTGACCAGGAGCAGGCCGCGCCCATCGGTGATGGTCGTGCCCATGAACCCAAGATTGACGCGATCGCCCAGGGGCGCGTCCGCGTCGGCGAGGGCTTCGGTTGTCTTCGACACGGCCTCGGATTCTCCGGTCAGGACTGCTTCCATGATCGCCAGGCGGACGCTTTCGACGATGCGTCCGTCGGCCGGGACCCGCGCTCCGGCGCTCAGAACGACTAGGTCGCCGGGAACCAGGTCCGCCGCCGGAATGCGCCGCTCTAGACCATCGCGGATCACGTGGGCCACCGGGACCGTCTGCGTGCGCAGGGCGGCCAGGGTCCGGTCCGCCTTCCATTCGGTCAGGAAGCCGATCACGGCGTTGACGAGGATGACGACCAGGATCGAGAGTCCCTCGATGTTTTCTCCCAAGGCAAAGGCCAGGGCGCTGGCCGTGATCAACAGGGCGACGATGAGACTCGCGAACTGGCGGGCGAAGATGGCCAGGGCGGATCGGCCCGTGGCCTGGGTCAGGGTGTTGCGGCCGTGCCGCGCCAGCCGCCGCAGGGCCTCGGCTTCGGTCAGGCCGCGCGTCGTGTCGGAATTCAGTCGGCGAACGATGTCATCGACGCCGAGCGCGTGCCAGGCTTCCGCTTCGTCCGCGTTCCTGGGTGGGATATGGGCGCTTTGCGCGCCCGGCGTCGAGTCACGAGTCATTGCCGCCTGCCTGTGTCGGTTTGGGGAGCGCCCGGCGGCCGCGTCCACGGCGCGTGGCTGTTCCCTGCTCGCTCTCGTATAGCCTTATTTCGGCCCATGGCGCAAATGGGCGGCGGTGAAATCCGGTCGTCTGGTTCAGGCCGGGGAACGACGCGCCGACCGCGTTCAGGCCCGGCCGGTCACATGCTCCAGAACGGTTTCCATGACGGAGTTGATGGCGGCGAAATTTTGGTTCGCGGGCGCCGTGATGTCCTCGCCGGATTGCACATACGGGCCGGGAACCAGCTCGTCCCGACAGTGCGTGACCATGGCGTCCATGGCCTCCGGAGTGGCCTCCAGATGGAACTGCAAGCCGATGACGTTGTCGCCGTACTGGAAGGCTTGGTTTTCGCAAACCATGCTGCGGGCCAGACGGATCGCGTCTTCGGGCAGGTCGAAGGTTTCGCCGTGCCAATGGAGGACCCGGAGCCGATCCGGCAGGCGTAGGGCGTTCGGCGTCGGCAGTCCCTCGATGTCGAACCACCCGATCTCCTTTTCCCGACCCGGATAGACCCTGGCCCCGAGGGCGCTGGCGATGAGCTGCGCGCCCAGGCAGACGCCGACGATGGGGACGTGGCGGTCCATGGCCTGGCGCAGGAATCGCTTTTCGTCCGCGAGCCAGGGGTGGATGTTCTCGTCGTTGACGCTCATGGGGCCGCCCATGACGATGACAAGGTCAAGCCCGGACAGATCGGGCAGAATGGGCGACTCGTAAAAGCGGGTCGCGGTGACATCGGCCTGGCGGGCGGCAAGCCACCGGGCCATGCTGCCGATTCCCTCGAACGCGACATGTTGCAGGACGTGGACGCGCATATTTTCCTCCAAGCATGGGATGGACCGGGCTGGACGCGGCCGCGCGTGATTTTCGGAAATGTCGCGGCGCGCCATGCCCTGGCTCTTGACAGAAAGTTTTCCTGAAATAAAGTAAGTTATCAATCACTTTCTTTGGGATGGAATTCATGTCCGCTGCATCAAAATATCTCGCCGCCGACGAACGCCGGGCCATGACCGTGGCCTCGGTCCTGGCCCTGGCCGCCGAGCGCAATCCGGCCGAAATCACCACTGCGGCCATTGCCGCGCGCATGGGCTTGTCCCAGGCCGCTGTTTTCCGTCACTTTCCGACCAAGGATGCCGTTTGGCGGGCGGTCATGGACTGGGTGGCCGAGGAGCTGCTGCGCCGGGTGGAACACGCCGCGCGGGCGGCCGCCAGCCCCCTGGCCGCCCTGGAGGCCGTGTTTCTGGCCCATGTCGGATTTGCCCTGGACTATCCGGGCGTGCCGCGCATGCTCTTTGGCGAGTTGCAACGGACCGAATCCACGCCGGCCAAGGAGGCCGTGGCGGAGCTGCTGGGCCGCTATGGCCGATTCGTGGCCGACCTGCTGGAACAGGGACAGGCCGCGCGGGAAGTACGCTCGGATCTGGCCGTCCCCGTGGCCGTGTCCATGTTTGTCGGCGCCATCCAGGGTTTGGTCATGCAGGCTCTCCTGGCCGGGGACATGGAGCGCATGCGCGTCCTGGCTCCGCAATCCTTCGCCTTGTACCGCCGCGCGGTCGGGAGGACCTCATGAGCCGCGTCTTTTCTTTCAAAACGCTGGTTCTGCTGGTCCTTGCCTGCGCCGTGACCGTTGGCTTTGGCTTCGCCCTTCTGCGTTCCGGCCCCCTGGCGCCCGTCCCGGTCACGGTGGTCACGGTGGTGGAGCGGTCTCTGAATCCAGCCCTGTTCGGCATCGGCACGGTGGAGGCCCGGTTCACGCACAAACTTGGCCCGGTCGCCGCCGGCCGGGTGCGGGACGTGGCCGTGCATGTCGGAGACATGGTCCGCGCGGGACAAATCATTGGCGAGATGGCTCCCGTGGATCTGGACGACCGCCTCGCGGCCCAGGACGCGGCCGTGTCACGGGCCGCGTCGAGCGTGCGCGCGGCCGAGGCCCAGGTCCAAGAGGCCCAGGCCCGGGCCGTCTATGCCCGCTCCCAGGCCCGGCGCTTCGAGGCGCTGGCCCGCACCGGCGCGGTCAGCCGGGACAGTCTGGAAGCTCGCCACCAGGATCTCCTTGTCGCCGAGAGCGGTCTGAGCGCGGCCCGTTCCGCCGCGAACACGGCCCGTCATGACGTGGATCGCCTGCGTTCCGAAGGCCGGGGTCTGTCCGAGCAACGCGACACGGTCCGCCTGTATGCGCCGCTCGACGGTCTGGTCATCCGGCGCGAGGCTGAACCCGGCACCACGGTCGTGGCCGGGCAGACCGTGGTCGAAATCATCGATCCGTCCCAGCTTTGGGTGCAAACCCGTTTCGACCAGCTCCGGGCCCAGGGTCTGCGCGCCGGATTGCCCGCGCGCGTCGTGCTCCGGTCCCGCTCCGGGGAAGAACTGGCCGGAAGCGTGGCTCGGGTCGAGCCCGTGGCCGACGCCGTGACCGAGGAGCTTTTGGCCAAGGTCGTTTTTTCCGCCCGCCCCGAACCCGTGCCCGCCCTGGGGGAGTTGGCCGAGGTCACGGTCCATCTGCCGCCCTTGCCGTCCGCGCCGACCATTCCCATGGCCTGTGTGCGCCGCGTGGGCGAACGCCTTGGCGTCTGGGTGGTGGAGGAGGGCGGCCTGCGTTTCGTCCCGGTCATGCTTGGCGCGGGCGATCTCGAGGGGGTGGTGCAGGTCCGGGAAGGGCTCGCTCCCGGGCAACGGGTGGTTGAATACAGTAAATCCGCGCTGTCGGCCACGAGCCGTGTCTCCATCGTCGATCGCTTGCCCGGAGCGCCGCGATGATCAGCCTGGCCGGCCGCGACATCCTGCATTCCTGGGGGAAATTCGTCTTCACCGGCCTCGGTCTTGGGCTCTTGATCGGCGTGACCCTGTCCATGGCCGGCATTTACCGAGGGATGATCGACGACGCCATGGTCCTGCTGGACAACAGCGGGGCGGATTTGTGGGTCGTGCAGCAGGACACCTTGGGACCGTACGCCGAATCCTCCACCGTCCACGACGATGTCTACCGCTCCATCCAGGCCATGGAGGGCGTGGCCCGGGCCGTCAACGTGACCTATTTGACCATGCAGGTCCGTCACGGCGGTGGGGACGTGCGGGCCATGGTCGTCGGCGTGGCGCCGGGCTGGCCGGGCGAACCCGGTCA
>CAYLNA010000096.1:0-7225 GCA_964384665.1 uncultured Desulfovibrionaceae bacterium
CAGGAAGCCGTTTCCAAGGACGCCGCAGCCGATGCCAAGAAGCAGCTTGAAGAAGCCGGCGCCAAGGTTGAAGTCAAGTAGCCTTTCGGTTTTTTAGGACGCTAGCGTAAAGAGTGTGAGAGGTAAAAAACCTCTTACACTCTTTACGCCTTTTTGTGTAACACCCAAACCAAGCGTCGGCCTAGCGTCGAAATGACAACCCAGAATAGTTTTGCCGCGCTTGATCTGTCCACGCCTTGGCTGCCCAGCAACCTCCCATTTCCTGAGGGGAAACGATGAACAAACTGATCAAGAAATTCGGACGAATCAAAGATTCCATTGAGATCCCTCATCTTTTAAGCCTTCAGCTCGACTCCTACGACAAATTTTTACAAAACGATGTGCCGCCGAGCATGCGGACGGATATCGGTCTTGAAGGTGTGTTTCGTTCTGTTTTTCCGATTCATGATTTCAATAAAACCGCGACTCTTGAGTACGTCAGTTATGACATCGGCAACCCCAAGTATGACGTCGATGAGTGTATCGCCAAGGGTCTGACCTACGAAGCCCCTCTCCGGATAAAGGTTCGCCTTGCCGTATATGATGTCGACGAGGCGTCTGGAAGCCGCACCATCCATGACATCAAGGAGCAGGACATATATTTTGGAACGTTGCCCCTCATCACCCAGAAGGGAACGTTTCTCATCAATGGCACGGAACGCGTTATCGTCAACCAGTTGCAGCGTTCGCCGGGCATCATCTTCGAACACGATTCGGGAAAAACCCATTCGAGTCGCAAGATTTTGTACAGCTGCCGTATTATTCCGATGCGCGGGTCCTGGCTTGATTTTGACTTCGACCACAAGGATATTTTGTATGTGCGCATCGATCGACGCCGCAAAATGCCGGCGACGATCCTGCTCAAGGCCATGGGGATGACCAGCGAGGACATTCTGGACTATTACTACGAGCGGGAGAGGTTCCGTCTCGAGGATGGCCGGGTTTTTCGTCGCGTCGAGGAATATAATTTTCGCAAGGAAACGGCTGTCTCCGATATCGCGGCGGCTGATGGGAAAGTAATCGTCGCGGCCGGAAAGCCCCTGACCAAGGGGATGTGGAAGCGGATGATCAAGGCGGGAATTGAATTCTACGAAGTCCGTCCGGAAACATTGGATGGAGAATTCACGGCCCGGGAGATTGTCGATACGCAGACTGGCGAAGTGATCGCCCGCGCTGGAGATCCGCTTATTCCCGCCGTGGTTGAGAAATGTATCGCCGCCGGGATCCTTGAGTTGGAAGTCATCTTCACGACCGGAGCCGAGGTTTCGTCGTGCCTCCGTGATACCCTGGCCATGGATAAATGCGAGGACCAGGAAAGCGCGCAGGTTGACATCTATAAACGTCTGCGCCCCAGTTCTCCGCCCACGCCCGAGATTTCGGCCAGCTTTTTCGATAATCTGTTCCGGAATCCGGATTATTATGATTTATCGCCAGTGGGACGGTACAAGCTCAACGCGCGGTTGGGGCTCGATCTTTCCATTGATCACCGCACGCTGTCCAACGAAGATATTTTCCGCTCCATCAAAAAACTCGTGCAGTTGAAAGATTCCCACGGGCCTGCCGATGATATCGACCATTTGGGCAACCGGCGTGTGCGTCCCGTGGGCGAATTGGTTGAAAATCAGTACCGCATCGGACTTGTGCGCATGGAACGGGCCATCAAGGAGCGGATGAGCCTGCAGGAAGTGGCCACGCTGATGCCCCATGATTTGGTCAACCCCAAGCCCGTGACCGCCGTGCTGAAGGAATTTTTTGGCACGTCCCAGTTGTCCCAGTTCATGGATCAAACCAATCCCTTGTCCGAGGTCACCCATAAGCGCCGCTTGTCGGCTCTTGGACCCGGCGGGTTGACCCGCGAGCGGGCGGGATTCGAGGTGCGCGACGTTCATTTGAGCCATTATGGGCGAATCTGCCCCATCGAGACTCCCGAAGGTCCGAACATTGGCTTGATCGTGTCGCTGACGACGCACGGATTGGTCAACGATTTTGGCTTCATCGAGACTCCGTACCGCGTGGTCAAGGATGGAATCGTCACGGATGAAATCCGCTACATGGAAGCCTCGACGGAAAGTGGGCACATCATCGCCCAGGCCAACGCCATCTTTGACGAGACAACCCGGCAATTTGTGAACGCCCAGGTCGAAGCCCGTGTCGAGGGCGAATTCGCCATCGTCCCGCGCGAGGAAGTGACCCTGATGGACATTTCCCCGGGTCAGATCGTGTCCATTTCATCGGCTCTGATCCCATTTTTGGAGCACGACGACGCAAACCGCGCGCTCATGGGCTCGAACATGCAGCGGCAGTCCGTTCCGCTCTTGACCACGGAAGAACCTTTGGTTGGAACGGGAATCGAACGGATCGTGGCGCGTGATTCCGGGAGTTGCCTCCTCGCCGAAGGCGACGGCGAGATCATGTACGTGGACGCGGACCGCGTCATTATTTCGTATGCCGGCGACATTTATCCGGAATCCGGCGGCGTGCGTTTTTATGAAGTCCAGAAATATCATAAATCAAACCAGAATAGCTGTTTTGGTCAGAAGCCCCGGGTCCGGGTTGGGGATGTGGTTAAGAAGGGTGATGTCTTGGCGGATGGTCCGGCCATTCGCGACGGCGAGCTGGCCTTGGGCAAGAATCTCCTCGTGGCCTTCATGCCCTGGTGCGGCTACAATTACGAAGACTCCATCCTGATTTCCGAGCGCATGGTGAAGGAAGACGTCTACACCTCGATTCATATCGAGGAATTCGACGTCTTCGCGCGCGACACCAAACTTGGGCCGGAGGAAGTGACGCGGGATATCCCCAACGTTGGCGAGGATATGCTCCGGAACTTGGACGAGAGCGGAATCATCCGCATTGGCGCGCGGGTCAAGCCAGACGATATCTTGGTCGGCAAAATCACGCCCAAGGGCGAAACACAGTTGACCCCGGAAGAGCGTCTGCTGCGGGCGATATTCGGCGACAAGGCGCGCGACGTGAAGAACACGTCGCTGAAGGTGCCGCCGGGAATCGAGGGCACGGTCATCGATGTCAAGGTGTTCAACCGTCGTTCGGGCGATAAGGACGAGAGAACGCGCCAGATCGAGAACTATGAACTTGAACGCATAGATTTGCGGGAAAAGCAGCACATCGCGGCCTTGACCGAGGCCTCCCGGCGCAAGATTTGGGACGTGTGCAAGGGCAAGAGCGTGGCCAAGTCCATCATGGGCAAGCGCAAGGGAGAGGTTTTGCTGGAGGCCAATCAGCCTATCCGCGAGGACGTTTTCGCGGAAATACCGCTGAAGAAATTGGCTGGCGTTTTTTCCGGCAAGGACGTGAACGAGGCCGTGAGAACGTTCCTTGACGTGTACGACTTGCAGATCACCTTCATCAAGGATGCGTACGAGAACAAGCGCGGCAAGGTAACCGAGGGAGACGATCTGCCGCCTGGCGTGATCAAGATGGCCAAGGTTTACGTGGCGGTGAAACGTAAACTCAATGTGGGCGATAAAATGGCCGGTCGGCATGGAAACAAGGGCGTTGTCTCCAACATCCTGCCGGAAGAGGACATGCCGTTCTTTGCCGACGGCACCTCCATGGACGTGGTGTTGAATCCGCTTGGCGTGCCCTCGCGAATGAATATCGGCCAGATCATGGAGACGCATTTGGGGTGGGCCGCCAAGGGCCTCGGACAGAAGATCGCGGCCATGGTCGAACAAGGCGTGGCCATGGTCCGCGCGGAAATGAAGGACGTTTTCGAATCCGCGCAGATTTCCGACATGATCGACGCCATGAACGACGACGAGGTGATCGAGGCCGCTCGGTCCTTGAGCCGAGGTATCGTCATGAAGACTCCGGTTTTTGACGGCGCCGAGGAAAGCGAGATCTGGGGATTGCTCAAGAAGGCCGGCTTGCCGGAGGACGGCAAGGCGCAGTTGTATGATGGCCGCACGGGCGTTCCGTTCCATAATCGCGTTACGGTCGGCTATATGTACTATCTCAAATTGCATCACCTGGTTGACGAAAAAATTCATGCCCGGTCCACGGGACCATACTCCTTGGTGACGCAGCAGCCCTTGGGCGGCAAGGCCCAGTTTGGCGGACAGCGACTTGGCGAGATGGAAGTTTGGGCTCTTGAAGCCTATGGCGCAGCGTATTTGTTGCAGGAATTCTTGACGGTGAAATCGGACGACGTGAATGGCCGTGTCAAAATGTACGAGAAGATTGTGAAGGGTTCCAATTTCCTCGAAAGTGGAATGCCTGAATCGTTCAACGTTTTGGTCAAGGAAATGATGGCTCTCGGTCTTGAAGTGACCTTGGTGGAAGAAGAGAAAAAGCGCCTCCGGAAGAAATGAGCCGAGTCGTTACGTCATTTCAACAGGACCATAACAAGAGGAAAACAAGATGAGTCTTGATGATCTTTTTACGCAGCGAGGCAGTGCGTCCAGCTCGTTCAATAGTCAGAATTTGAAAGCCATCGGAATCAGCGTCGCGTCTCCGGAGAAAATTCGAGAATGGTCGTACGGTGAGGTGAAAAAACCGGAGACCATCAATTACAGGACATTTAAGCCGGAACGAGATGGTTTGTTTTGCGCGAAAATATTCGGGCCCGTGAAGGATTACGAGTGCAATTGCGGAAAGTATAAACGCATGAAGCACCGCGGCATCGTGTGTGAAAAATGTGGTGTCGAGGTTATCGCCTCCAAGGTTCGCCGTGAGCGCATGGGACATATCGAGCTGGCTGCTCCGGTCGCGCATATTTGGTTTTTGAAGTCTCTTCCTTCGAAGATCGGCACGCTCCTGGACATGACCATGGCCGACTTGGAAAAGGTGTTGTATTTCGATTCTTACATTATTCTTGATCCAGGCGAGACGACATTGCAAAAAAAGCAGGTCATCTCCGAGGAACAGTATTTTCAGATTCTTGATCACTACAGCGACGATGCCATCACCGTGGGCATGGGGGCCGAGTCGATCAAGATTCTTTTGCAGGAACTGGAGTTGGCGTCGTTGCGGGTTGAACTGCGCGAAGAATCCCAGTCCACGCGTTCCCAGACCAAGAAGAAAAAGTTGGCCAAGCGACTCAAGATCGTCGAGGCCTTCCTGGAGTCCGGGAACAAGCCGGAGTGGATGATCATGGACGTCATTCCGATCATTCCGCCCGAACTGCGGCCCTTGGTCCCCCTGGACGGCGGTCGGTTCGCGACCTCGGATCTGAACGATCTGTACCGGCGGGTCATCAACCGGAATAACCGCTTGAAGCGACTGCTGGAACTCGGCGCGCCCGACATCATCATCCGGAACGAAAAACGCATGCTGCAGGAGTCCGTCGACGCCCTCTTCGACAATGGTCGGCGTGGGCGGGCGATCACCGGCACCAATGGCCGACCGCTCAAATCCCTGTCCGACATGATCAAGGGTAAGCAAGGTCGTTTTCGTCAGAATCTGCTCGGCAAGCGCGTGGATTATTCCGGCCGTTCGGTCATCGTGGTTGGGCCCTATCTGAAATTGCACCAGTGCGGCTTGCCCAAGAAAATGGCCCTCGAACTCTTCAAGCCGTTTATTTACTCCAAGCTGGAGGAACGCGGATACGCCAGCACCATCAAGAGCGCCAAGAAAATGGTCGAGCGCGAGGAAGTGGCGGTATGGGATATCCTGGAAGAAGTCGTTCGGGAATATCCCATCCTGCTGAACCGCGCCCCGACCTTGCACCGTCTGGGTATTCAGGCTTTCGAGCCGATCCTGGTCGAGGGCAAGGCCATTCGCTTGCATCCGCTGGTGTGCACGGCGTTCAACGCCGACTTTGACGGCGACCAGATGGCCGTGCACGTTCCCTTGTCCGTGGAAGCTCAGATCGAGTGCCGGGTCCTGATGATGTCGACGAACAACATTTTGTCGCCGGCCAATGGTTCGCCAATCATCGTGCCGTCGCAGGATATTGTTCTTGGTTTGTATTTCCTGACCGTCGACCGTCCCTTCGAGAGAGGGGAGGGCATGATTTTCTCCGATCCGGATGAAGTCATTTGCGCCTTTGACGCCGGTCATGTGGAGCTGCATGCCCGGATCAAGGTCCGCATCGATGGCGCGCTGGTCGCCACGACGCCAGGTCGTATCATCGTGCGTGAGATCGTGCCGGCGGAAGTCCCTTTCGAGGTGTACAACCGCGAAATGAGCAAAAAAGTTATCGGGCGCTTGGTTGGCGAGGCCTATCGCTTGGCTGGCACGAAAGCCACGGTCATTCTCTGCGACAAGCTCAAGGATTTGGGTTTCGAGCACTCCACGCGCGCTGGGTTCACGGTCGGCGTGAAGGATTTGACCATCCCCCCCGCCAAGGTGCAAATTCTTGATCGTTCCCATGCCGAGGTGGACGACATTGAACAGCAGTACCGCGAGGGTATCATCACCCGCACGGAGAAATACAACAAGGTTGTCGACGTCTGGACCAAGGCGACCAACGACGTGGCCGACGCCATGATGCGTGAATTGAAGTACGATACCGTCCCCAATCCGCGCCAGAATCCCAGCGAGGAAACCAAGCATGCCTTGCGGTGGCATGTTTCTTCGGCTCCCCAAGAGCGCTGCAACAGTTTCAATTCCGTGTTCATGATGGCCAACTCCGGCGCGCGCGGCAATCAGGACCAGATGCGGCAGCTGGCGGGCATGCGAGGCTTGATGGCCAAGCCTTCCGGCGAAATCATCGAAACTCCGATTACCTCGTCGTTTCGCGAGGGGCTGACCATTTTGCAGTACTTCACATCCACGCACGGCGCTCGAAAAGGCTTGGCCGACACGGCGCTCAAGACCGCGAACTCCGGGTATTTGACTCGTCGTTTGGTCGATGTCGTTCAGGATGTGATCGTCAGCGAGTACGACTGCCGCACCGTTGACGGCATCGAGTTGACCCATGTCACTAAAAGCGGCGAGATCACGGTGCGCCTGAGCGAGCGTGTCCTTGGGCGCGTCGCCATGTATGATGTCGCCGATCCGGAAACGGGCGAGATTTTCATCAAGGCCAATGCCATGATCAGCGAGGATTTGGTCGCGGAAATCGAGCGTCGGGGCGTGGCCGCGATCACCATTCGTTCGGCCCTGACGTGCAAATCCAAGCACGGCGTCTGCACGCTGTGTTATGGGCGTGATTTGGCGAGAGGACATTTGGTCAATGTCGGCGAGGCCGTGGGCATTATCGCGGCTCAGTCCATTGGTGAAC
>CAYLNA010000097.1:0-7061 GCA_964384665.1 uncultured Desulfovibrionaceae bacterium
CATGTGAAATGCTTCTCCATGATTGCACGGCTTCGCGCCTTGGCATACTTACCGGAAAAATGATGAATTTCGGCAAGGATGGACCATGAGCATGCTCCGTTTTTTTCTTGGCGCGTTTCTTCTCGTGCTTGGCGCGTGCGCCGACGAGGAGTCGGCGGTGCGGGTCAATATGAACCGGGTCGAGACCCTGACCCCGCCTCGCCAGACCGAGGCCATCACCTACGCCTATCTGCCCCAGTATTCGCATTCCGTGTCCTTTGAACGGCATCGTCGCCTGCTTGAGTTTCTGCGCCAGAAGACCGGATTGTCCTTCCGTCAAGTCTATCCCGACACCTTCGGGGATCACATCAAAATGGTCGAGCGCGGCGAGATCGACATTTCCTTCACCAATCCCTTTGTCTATATCACCATGGCCCGCTTCGGGGCCCAGGCCTTCGCGCGCGTGGTCGAGCCCGATGGCGGCGCTGACTTTCAGGGCCAGATCATCGTGCGGGCCGACAATCCGGCCATCACCCGCATCGAGGATTGCCGGGGAAAACGCCTGATCGCCGTGGACCAGGACTCGGCTGGCGGGTATCTGTATCCGCTTGGGCTTTTTTACGAGCATGGCATGACCCGGGCTGATTTCCGGGAAATAACCTTCGCCGCCGGTTCCGGCGGTCGGCAGGAGAGCGTCGTGCTGGCCGTGTATGCCGGAGCCTACGACGTGGGCACCATCCGCAAGGGGTCGCTCGACGTTGTCCGGGACAAGATCGACGTGGATCAGATCCGGGTCCTGGCCGAGAGCAGACCCTATCCGGGCTGGGTCTATTCGGTGCGCAAGGGGTTTGATCCGGCCCTCCGGGACAGGATCGGGCGGGCTTTATTCGATTTGGACAACCGCCGGGCCGGGGACGCCGCGATTCTTGGTCCGGCCGGCATGGTCGGGATCATCCCTTCCAGGGATTCGGATTATGATCCGATCCGGGCCCTGGCCCATCGCCTGGGCTTGGACGAGGTGGCTCGATGATCCGCCTGCTTGATCGCCTCAAGTTCGAGACCAAGCTCAATCTGGGCATCATCGGCATCGTGGTCGGCATGGCCCTGATGTTGTTGCCGGTGGTGGCCCGAATGACCGGATCGGCCCTGATCGAGGAAAACAAGATGCGCGGCGCGGCCCTGGCCGAGAGTCTGGCCGCCCGGGCCGTGGAGCCGCTTTTGGCCCAGGACTACCTGCGGCTGCGCAACATGGTCGGGGAAGCCGGGGACATGGTCTATGCCTTTATCCAGAACAAGCAGGGGCACGTCATCACGCATTCCTTCCTGAAAGGTTTTCCCGTGGATTTGATCGAGGCCAACGCCGTGGGCGACGCGGAACGGGCGCGGATTCAGCTCGTGGATGCGGGCCAGATTTTCATTTACGATTTCGCCGCCCCGGTTCTCGTCGCCGGGGAGCGGATCGGCACGGTGCGGATCGGGCTGTCCAAGTCCCGGATCAGCGCGGCGACCAAGCAGCTTGTTTCGGCCATCGCGACCATGTTCGGCGGGGCCTTGTTCGTGTCCATGGCCCTGGGCAGCATTTTCGCCCGCACCGTGACCAGGCGGTTGGCCAAGTTGCGGGCCCACGCCGAGGAATTGGTCGGCGGCAGCCTGGAGACCTTGTCCATTCTGCCCACGGATCATTTTTGCTGGGAGATCATGCACTGCCGGGACCGGAGCTGCCCAGCCCATCAGGACCGCGTGCGGCGCTGCTGGCTGATTCCGGACACCAAATGCGCCCACCATGCCTGCAAGCTCGGCCCCAAGCCGGAAAGCTGTCGTGATTGTCCGGTTTTCACGCAAAGCGTGGGCGACGAGATTCAGGACTTGGCCGAGACCTTCGATTTCATGGCCTATACCCTGCGCGATCACATCCGCGGCCTGCGCGAGGCCGAACGCTCCCTGACCTCCCAGAAGCTGCTCTTGTCCACGGTCTTGGACCTGAATCCGGATCTGATCTCCATGGTCGACACGCGCATGATCTACCAGACGGCCAACCGTTCCTTTTTGCAAAGCGTGGGCAAGACGGCGGAGGAGATTCAGGGTTTGAACGACTTTCATCTTTTTCCGGAGGAGGAAGCCGAGCGCCGCAATCTGGAAGGCCGGGAGGTGCTCTTGACCGGCAGCCGGGTCGACCGCCAGGAGCGCGTCGACGGTCCGGGCGGCCAGAAATGGTTCCATGTGGTGCAGATTCCCGTGCACGACGACCGGCGGCATATCGTCGGCCTCTTGCGCATGGATCGGGACATCACCGACATCAAGGAATACGAGCAGCAGTTGATCCAGGCCCAGAAAATGGAATCCATCGGCAAGCTGGCCGGCGGCGTGGCGCACGAGATCAACACGCCCCTGGGCATTATCCTGGGCTATGCCCAACTGCTGCAGGAGGACGTTTCGCCGGGGAGCCAGCTGTCCCAGGATCTGGCCATCATCGAGAAACAGACCAAGGTCTGCCGCAAGATCGTGGCCGATCTGCTCGGTTTTTCGCGCCAGACCGAAAGCGACAAGCGTGAAATGTGCTTCAACAATTCGGTCATGGAGTCCATCAGTCTGGTCCGCCATGCCTTCAGCCTGGACCGGGTCGAAATCGCGACCCGGCTGGACGACAGGTTTCCCATCATTTACGGAGATCCGGAGAAGCTCAAACAGGTCTGGATCAATCTGCTGACCAACGCCAAGGACGCCATGCCCGAAAGCGGCGGGGTGATCGTGGTCGTCACCGAATTGAAAACGCCCCAGGGCATCGTGACGCTGAAGGTCGCGGACAGCGGGACGGGTATTCCCCCCGCCTCCGTGAAGAAGATTTTCGATCCGTTCTTCACGACCAAATCCGTGGGCAAAGGCACGGGGCTTGGGCTTTCGGTGTCGTTTGGCATCATCAAGGATCACATGGGGGAAATCCGGGTCGCCAGCCCCGTGCCCGATGCGTTCGAACTGCCGCCCCTGCCCGAGGGCGCGGCGAGGGGACCGGGCGCGGTCTTCACGGTCGACATCCCCTTGGATCACTGTACACTGTCGTAGAATATCGCGGCGCGAAGGAGTTGTGCATGGCATCGATACTTGTTCTGGACGATGTGTCCGACGCCGGGGTGCTGATCAAACGCATCCTGGAACGCCAGGGACACCAGGTCAGCGCCTTCACCGAGGAGGAAGACGCCATCCGTCACGTGGCCAAGGGCAAGACGGATCTGGCCATCCTGGACATCAAGCTGAAGCGGCTGACCGGGGTGGAGGTGCTGGGGGAAATGAAGAAGCACGCCCCAGCGCTCAAGGTCATCATGTTGACCGGCTATCCGACCCTGGAGACGGCCCGCGAATCCTTGAAGCTTGGGGCCAGCGAATACTGCGTCAAGCCCATCGACAAGGACGAGCTGGAATCGAAAGTGGCCGAGGTGTTGCGCTCATAGTTCGTTCCCGGGGGATGCATGCTTTTCACGCAGTTGGCCCGGCGGTGGGCGCGGCTTTTCGCACCGGAATCCTTGATCCGCGCGAAGTACGAAGACTTCAAGGAGCTGTTGCGGGCCGACGCCGCCGCCCTTGACCTGATCGCGGACTTGGAGGCCCATCTTCATGGCCATGATCCGGCGGATCCGGCCAGAATCCGGCGCATGGTCGCGGATTTGGGGCAGGCCGTGGCCCGCATGACGGACTGTCTGATCCGCATGAACGAGGACCACGCGGACGTGGCCGAGGCCCTGGCCCGCATCTCGGGGGAAGTCGGCTCCCGCGTGCATCCCCAGCGGATCGAGACCGAGCCGCCGTATATCATCGCCCTGGACGCGGCGGCCGCGTTCCCTCGGCGCGTCGGCGGCAAGGCGGCTAACTTGAGCCGCGCCAGGGCCGTGGGCGCGCCGACCCCGCCTGGATTCGTGATCACGGCCGCGGCGTTTGGTCTGTTTTTGCGCGAGAACGGTCTGGAGGACGAAATTGAACGGCTTTTCGCGGCGGTGTCCCTGGCGAATCATAACGCCATTGTTCGGGTCACCGGCGAATTGCAGGAGCTGATCCTGGACGCGGCCGTGCCGGGAGTTGTGGCCGAGGAGATCCTGGCCGCCGTGGCGCGTCTCGTTCCAGGCGGGGAACAGCTGGCCGTGCGTTCCAGCGCCCTGGCCGAGGATGGTCCCATATCTTTCGCCGGCCAGTACGCGAGCGAATTGCGGGTGGATCCGGGGGACGTGCTGGCGGCCTACAAGCGGGTCCTGGCCGGAAAATACTGCCCCCGGGCCGTGTCCTACCGGCTGCGCCACGGTTTGTCCGACGCGGACACGGCCATGGCCGTTCTGGTCCTGCCCATGATCGAGGCCACGGCCGCCGGCGTGGTCTATACCTGCGATCCGGCCTGTCCCGCCGTGGGCGGCGAGGCCATGGGCGTGTACGTGGTGAACGGGCTGGCCGCGAACCTGGTCGATGGTTCGGTCACGCCGGGCAAATACTATCTGACCCGCGAGGAACATCCCCGCCTGGTGCAGGGCTGCGCCTGCGAGGGACAGACGCTTTTTCCGGAACACCTTCTGCGCGAACTCGGGCGCTGGTGCATGCGCCTGGAGCAGACCTTTGGCGAGCCCCAGGACGTGGAGTGGACCTTGGGCCCACTCGGTCTGTGCATCGTGCAGAGCCGCCGCCTGCACCAGGACAAGGACCCGCGTCCGATCATCGACGAGGACGCCGCGACCTTCGAGGTGCTGGTGTCCGGGCTGGACTGCGCCTCGCCCGGCGCGGCCTGCGGGCCGATTCATCACGCGCCCTTGGGCGGCGATTTCCGCTCCATTCCGCCCGGATCCCTGGTGGTGACTCCGACCCTGCGCCCAGCCCTGTCCCAATTCCTGGACCGTATCGCCGCCGTGATCGCCGGCAGCGGGAGCCGGGCCAGCCATTTCGCCTCCGTGGCTCGGGAGCGGGGCGTTCCGGTGGTGGTGGGCCATGCCGGGGACGATCTCGCGCCTGGGCGGATCGTTACCGTGGACGCGGTTTCGGGCCGGATTTTCGCGGGTTGCGTGTCCGGCGTGCTGGAACGGACCAAGGATGCCCAAGCCGTGCGGGCCGTGGTTCGCCGCGAACACGCCGAACTGATCGAGGCCACCGTCCGGCTGCATCTGACGGACCCGGAGGCGCGCAATTTTTCTCCGGCGGGATGCCGTTCACTGCACGACGTGGTCCGCTTTTGCCACGAGAAAAGCGTGGTCGAGATGTTCAGCCTTGTCCGGCGCGATGGGCGCGGCTTGGGCCGTTCCCGCCGCCTGACCACGGATCTGCCCCTGGTCATGTATCTTCTCGATCTCGGCGGCGGTCTTTCGCCCCACGTCCGGAGCGCGGGACCGATCGATCCGTCCGATCTGGCCAGCCGGCCCATGCGCGCCCTGTGGGCCGGTCTGTCCGACTCCCGCATCGCCTGGGACCACGATCAACGGCATGTGGATTGGGAGGAGTTCGACCGCATCAGCGGGGGGATTTTCGCGCACGATTCGCGTCTTTTGGCCAGTTACGCCCTTGTTTCTTCCGATTACGCGCATCTGAACATCCGTTTCGGGTATCATTTCTCCATCGTCGACAGCGTCAGCGCCGAAAATTCCGGGGCCAACTATGTCCATTTCCGCTTCAAGGGCGGCGGGGCCGGGTTGGCGCAACGTCTGCACCGCTTGGAATACATCGCCCGCATTTTGGCCCGCTCCGGTTTTGACGTCTCGACCCGGGGCGACATGCTCGACGCCAGCTTGCCGCGCCTGCCCCAGGCCGAGACGGAACGCGGTCTGCGGCGTCTGGGTCTGGTCTTGGCCGTGACCCGGCTGATGGACATGCGCCTGACGTCGGTCGAGCAGGCGCGGGAAGAAGCCGATGCCTTTACGCGGCGATTCTTTCCGGAGGTCGCGCCATGAATCCCAAACCCGCCTATATCCCGACCTGGGTCACGGATCAGTTGGCCGTGGGGGCCGCGCCCATGAGCCATGCCCAGCTCGACAGCCTGCGCGAGGCGGGTATTGGAGCCATCCTCAATCTTTGCGGGGAGTTTTGCGACCTGCACGACATCGAGTGCGCGGCGGGGTTCGAAGTCTACCATCTGCCCCTGGCCGACGAGGAGGCCCCGGAACTGACCGAGCTGGAAAAGGCCCTGGCTTGGTTGGACGAGGCTATCTATCTGGGCAAGAAGGTGCTCATCCACTGCCGGCACGGCATTGGTCGCACGGGCACGGTTCTCAACGCCTATTTGTTGCGCCGGGGACTCGGCCATCGTCTGGCCTGGCTCAAATTGCGGACCCTGCGTTCCAAGCCGGCCAATTTCGATCAGTGGTGGACCATCCGCAAATATGGCCGCAACAGTCCGAAGCTCACCGTGCGTGAACCGTCCCTGGAGATGCGGCGAGTCGTGGATCTGGCGCCGTTTTTTCACGATTACGAGGCGCTGACGGCGCGGATCGCCGATGCGTATGGTCCTCGCGCGCTGGAGCGGTGCGGTCTGAACCACGCCCACTGTTGCCGCACGCCCATCCGCCTGACCATGATCGAGGCTGTTTATCTGACCAGCAAGCTGAACGCGTTTTTGAGCAGCTCCAGCCGGCTGGCCGCCATCGAGCGCGCCGTCGCCACCGCTCGGAATGAACGGGCGGCCGCGCGGGCCATGGGAGATGGCGACTACTGTCTGTCCGACGCAAAAGCCCTGTGCCCGCTCTCCGAAAATGGCCGCTGTCTTCTGTACGAGGTCCGGCCCGTGCAATGCCGGACTTTTGATTTGGGCGCGGGGGAGAGTTCCGCGTTGTGGACCGAGGTCCTGGATCCGGCCCTGGAGCGCCTTTCCTTGGAATTGTGGATGGCCTTTGTCGGCGGCATGGCCCGGGACCGCCTGCCCCGGTTCGCCTTGGCCGATGTCGTTTCGGGGAAATACGTGCAGCGCCTGTTCCATTTGATGCTCGCCGCCGGATGACGCGGCCGGAGCGTCTGGTCGTGAACTGCGCGCGACGGCATGCGGGCATGGCGGTGGAGCGTGGAATACCTGTGGAGATTTTTCGGCGCATGGGATACACGTGCTCCGACGCAATCCATCTTGAACC
>CAYLNA010000098.1:0-6912 GCA_964384665.1 uncultured Desulfovibrionaceae bacterium
TCGCTGTCGATGAAGGCGTGGTCCGAGGGCTCGGTCCGGAGCACCGTTTTCAGCATGTCCCGCCGCTTCTCGCGCAGTTCCCGGGGTACGAAGCATTCGAACCAACTCGCGCCCAGCACCTCCCGCTCGGTCCAGCCGGTCAGGCGCCGCAGGCAGGGATTGGTGAAAAGAACGCGGCCCTCGCGGTCCAGGGAAACGGCCAGGAAATCGCTGTGTTCGAGCAGGTGGCGGAAATGCTGTTCGGATTCGATCAGGGCCAGCTCGAAACGCTTGCGCGCGCTGATGTCCTCGAGGGTTCCAAGCAGGACGGGGCGACCGCCCGTTGTCTCGCGGAGCAGGGCGCAATTCAGGCTGACCCAGATCACGGTTCCGTCCTTGCGCCGAAATTTGGTCTCGAACCCTTGGATGCGTTCGTATTCCTGGAGCAGTTCGAGAAAGCGTTCGCGTTCGCTCCGTTCCACGTACAGGTCCCGCCCCAGGTTCGTGATGGACGCCTTCAGTTCCTCGGGGTCCGCATAGCCCAAAATCCGGGCCAGGGCCGGATTGGCCTGGATCATCGCCCCGTCCAGGGTCGTCTGGAAAATACCTTCCAGGGCGTTGTCGAAAATGGTCCGATACCTGGCCTCGCTCTCGCGCTGGGGAGTGATGTTTTCCAGAAAACAGTGCGTACCGCCGTTAGCGCCGTTCGGTCCGGGCAGGTACGCGGCGCGCATGCGGACGAGCGGGCGAGCGCCGTCGGGACAAAGCAGGCGGAACTCCAGATCCGTGATCGGATCGCCGCCTGCGGCTCGGCGCAGAGCCGTCTGGAGGGCGGAGCGGTCCTCGGCGGCGACGAGCGAGGCGAACTCCAAGCCCAGGGCGTCTTCTGGCCGTATGCCGGTCAGTTCGGTCCAGGCCCGGTTGACGCGCCGGATGCACGCCTCCTGGTTCACGATCTGGCAGGGCAGGGGAGACAGGTCGAAAATATCCGGTCCGGCCGAGTGGGCTGCGGGAATCGAGGATTGTGACGTGGTCATGGACGGCGTGGACGAAAAGCGGGGCACCAGGATTCAACCACCGGACTTCTTGGCCGCGATGCCCAGAGTCGCCAGTTCGGCCAGGAGGGCGTCGCGGTGTTCGCCCTGGAATTCCAGCACGCCGTCGCGGTAGGTTCCGCCGCAGCCGAGGCGTTTTTTGCAATGGGTCAGCAGGGCCTTGAGTTCCGCCTCGGGCAGGGCCAAGCCCGAAACAATGGTCACCCCAGCTCCCTTGCGGCCTTTTGTTTCACGGCCGACCCGCACCGGCCCGGCGTGAGGGGCTGGCTTGGCGGCGCGGCACGTGCAGGGATTCTTGGCGCAGACTGGGCATAGCGAGCCATGTTCGGTGGAATAGACTGGACGGGAAGCGTTGGGCATGACGATCCTTGAACATGAAATTTGTCATACATAGTGACGCGATCTGGTCCCTGGCAAGGAAAATTTCATCCGCCGATTCCCGCCTCGCGCAGAAAAATCTTGTATTGTAGGGTCGTTACTGCCTTTTGTTCATGTATGACATGACGCGCTCGGCAGCAGGCCATGCGCGCGCAGGTAATCCATGGAAAAGCTTCGCGCCTGCATGTTCCGCATGGCGAAGGCCGACAGATCCTGGGCGGTGTCCACGTCGGACCAGGGCGGCAGCAGTCGGGGGGCATGGCCGAGTTTTCGGCAATTGGCCAGGGTTTGGGTCAGAACCTGGTCCGTGCTCCACCGCACGCCGGCGAAAATGCCGGGCAGCGGGTCCGGGGTGCGCAGACCGATCAGATGGAAGCCTCCGTCCGGGGTCGGGCCGAGGCAGATGTCGGTGTTCTCCAGGGCTTGCCGCGCCGCGAGCAGTTGCGTGGCCGGCAGGTCGGGCAGGTCGCTGCCGATCAGGACCACGGGCGTGGCCACGCCGAGAGCCTCGCGCAGGGCCTCGCCCATGCGGCGGCCCAAATCCTCGCCCCGTTGCGCGACGTAGGTCCGCGCGGCTCCGAGCCAAGCACGGTACTCCGTCAGGGGCGCGTTGGGCGCGCAGCAGATGACCGGTTCCAACCCGGCCTGGCGCAGTGTTTCCAGGTGGTCGCGAACAAAGGCCCGGTACAGACCGCTGGCGTGATCCGCTCCGATGCGCGCGGCCAGACGGGTCTTGACCTGACCCGGAAGGGGATACTTGACGAAGAGCAGGACCCGCATCCTAATCTCGGTGCGGGCGGTACAGCCGGACCAGGCGCGTTGGGGACAGGCCGAGGTGGTGGAGCAAGCGCAGCAGCAGATTGCGCGCCGTGCAGCGCAGCAGGCCCTCGCGCTCCTGGCGTCTGGCCGAGGTCAGGACCGGTGCGTCCAGGATGCGGATGGCGTGTCCGGCCCGGCGCAGCCTGGTCATGAAATCCAGGTCTTCCATGATCGGAATGGCGGCGAATCCGCCCAGGCCGCGGAAAACCTCGGCCCGGACGAAGATGCCCTGGTCGCCGTAGGGGACGCGGGTCCAGCGGGAGCGGAGGTTGGCCAGGGCGGCGATGATGGCCAGTCCGCGACGGGGCGAGTCGTAGCGCAGGCGGAAGGCTCCGCCGCTGATGCCGGGATCGCGCAGGGCGCGCCGGATGAGGTCCAGAGCCCGGACAGGGAGGACGGTGTCGGCGTGCAGGAAGAGCAGGATCTCGCCCTGGGCTTGGGCCGCGCCGAGGTTCATTTGGATGCCCCGTCCCGGTGGAGAGGTGATTTTCTGGACGGCGGCGACGTCGATGGCGGCCAGGGTGTCTTGCTCGGGCGCGCCGTCCACGACGAGGATTTCCGTGTCCGGGAAGGACAGGGCGCGGAGAAGGTGGTTGATGCGATGCGTTTCGTGGTAAACCGGAATGACGACCGAGATCATTCGACGACGACGGCCTTGGCCAGGCTTCGGCAGAGGCAGAGGCGGGAGGCGCGGACCAGGACCAGGAGCGGTCCGCGACCGTTGGAGAGCATCTCGATTTCCGTGCCCGGCGTGATGCCCATGGCCATGAGCTTGCCGATGTGGCAGCCCTCGGATTTGTTCAGACAGCGGACCACGGCCTTTTCCCCGTCCTTCAGGTCACAGAGGGTGCGCGGGCCGTTGATGGCGTTTGGGATGTGCTTGCAGAAAAACATGGCTATCCCAGCCTCATGCCGATTTGATACGCCGCCGTGGCCAGGCAGAAGGCGAAGCTCGTGTTGAAAAAGACGCTGAAAATGGCCCATCCCCAGGACGCCTCGCGGGCGATGGCGACCACGGTCACGAAGCAGGGCGAATAGAGGAGCACGAAGAGCATCAGGCTGACCGCCACGGCCCGGTTCCAACCCGGAGCCGAGGCCATGCGCCGGGAAAAGCCCTGGTCCTCGCCATCGCCCATGGCATAGGCCGTGGCCAGGGTGGTGACGATGACTTCCTTGGCCGCCACGCCGCCCAAAAGCGCGATATTGGTCCGCCACGTGAACCCGGCCCACATCGTCACCGGCTCGATGGCCTGGCCGATGCGTCCGGCCAGGGAATGGGTCAACTCCCGTTCCTTGAGGCGCAGGTCCAGATCATGGATTTGGGCCGCGAGGGCGTCCCTGTCGCCGCTGTTCGTGGCGGCGTCCATCTCGGCGTTCAAGGCCGCGATGCGGTCCGTGGTTTCGACCCGCATGGCTTCGGGCAGGGTCGGGAAAGTCATCATGGCCCAGATCAGGATGGAAATGGCCAGAATGACCGTGCCGGCCTTTTTGATGTATTGCCAGCCGCGTTCCCAGGTGTGCAGGACCATGCCGGCCAGGGTGGGCAGGCGGTAGGGCGGCAGTTCCATGACAAAGGGCGTGGACGGTCCGCGAATGACGGACGAGCGCAGGATGCGGGCCACGATCAGGGCCGAGGCCCAGCCGGTCAGGGTGATGAGAAACATGGCCAAGGCGCCCTGGTCCGGGAAGAAGGCGGCCGCCAGCAGGATGAAGACCGGGACCTTGGCTCCGCAGGCCATGAAGGGCGCGGTCAGCAGGGTGGCCAGCTTTTCCTTGGGGCTGCGCAGGGTGCGCGCGGCCATGACGCCGGGCACGGCGCAGCCGCCGGGAATGCCGCCGGAAATGATGAACGGGACCACGGAACTTCCGTGCAGGCCGAAAACGCGGAACACCCGGTCCAGCATGTAGGCCATGCGGGCCATGTAGCCCGAATCCTCCAGAAAGGTGATGCCCATGAACATGATCAGGATCAGGGGCACGAAACCGAGGATGCCGCCCACGCCGGCGATGACGCCGTCCACGATCATGGAGCGGAGCATGCCGGCGGGCAGGATGGCGGTCAGGAACTCCGACAGCCAGGAGAAAAATATCTCGACCCAGTGCATGGGCGTCTGGCCCACGGCGAAGGTGAAGCTGAACAGACCGTACAGGATCGCGAGCATGATGACGGGCCCGGCCACGCGATGGGTCAGCACTGTGTCGATCTTGTCCGATCTGTTCGCACGGTTGTAGAGATCCGGCAGGATGGTCAGCACGCCCTGGCGCAGAATGGAGGAAATGTAGCCATAGCGGTAGTCGGCGATGAGGAATTCGGGCTGGGTGTGCAGGGTCTTGTCGCAGTGCCGCGTGACGTCGTCGGCCAGGTCGCGCATGCGGCGGTGCAGATCGTGGTCCCGCTCGAAGAGCAGGCGCACGGCCGCGTCGTTTTCCAGAAATTTGATGGCCAGCCAGCGCGGCGGGCAATTCTGGGGATGGAAGTCGCGCTCGCTGATCAAGGCGGTCATTTCCTGGATGACCGGGTCCAGATCCGGACCATAGGAAATATGCAGCGGGACCCAGGCTTTTTGGTCGTGGCGCATGGCTGCGTCCAAGGCCGCGCGCACGCCCTGGCCGGTGCGGGCCACGGTCTCGACCACGGGCAGCCGCATCAGCTCGGAAAGCCGCGCGGCGTCGATGCGCATGCCCTTGGCGTTCAGCGCGTCGACCATGTTCAGGACCACGGTGACCGGAATGCCAAGTTCCAGCAGTTGGACCGTCAGGTACAGGTTGCGCTCCAGGCTGGTGGCGTCGAGGACGTTGATGACGCCCTCGGGCCGCTCCTGGATGAGCATGTCGCGGGCGACCAGTTCTTCCTCGGAATAGGCGGTCAGGGAATAGGTGCCGGGCAGATCGACCACGCGCGCCTCGCCGTCCGGAGTGTCGACGAACCCTTCCTTCTGGTCCACGGTGATGCCGGGATAATTGCCGACGTGCTGGCGGGAGCCGGTCAGGGCGTTGAACAGGGTCGTCTTGCCGGCGTTGGGGTTGCCGGCCAGGGCGAAGGTGCGGATGGGGTCAGTCAAGGGGCGCGTCCCCGAGTTCAACGGTGATGAAGTCCGCCTCGCTGTTGCGCAGGGTCAGGGTGAATCCCTTCAGGCGCAAGGCCACCGGATCCTTGAGCGGGGCGCGGCCGATGACGGTGATTTCCGTGCCAGGCACAAGGCCCATGTCCCGGATGCGCCGTCCGAGTTCGCCTTGGGCGGCGACGGTTTTGATGACGCCGCTTTGGTCGATCCGCATGGCGCGGAGATTCACGGTGGTGGGCATGGATGCTCCTTGATGAAGGTGACGGTCGCGAATCCGGAAAGAATATTTAGGATGCCTAATTTGTCAAGATAGTGCCCGTTTTCTCGGTCCAACCCACCAATTTTATGTCATTTCTCCGAAACATCATGGTCGTGGTTCTCGCCCTTGGGGCATTTTTCTTCCTGGCGCTCCAGGCAGGACCGGATGCATTCCGTGCAGTTGGTGCAGGCTCCGCGCTCGCCGCAACTGCGGGTGAAGGCGTCCAACCAATCCTTGCCCGTGCGCGGGCAGGTCGTGATGAAGCGGGCGAATTTGATCAGGGTGTCCAGGCTTTCGTCGTCGATGTCGTGTTCGAGCTTGCAGGCGGTTTCCGAGGCCAGTTCGGGCCGGATCTTGAGGAAGCCGTTGAGGAAATCGAAGAGCACCTTGTGCCGGTGCACGATGCGGGTCGCGGTGCGAAATCCTTCCGGAGTCAGGGTGACCGAACTGTAGGGCTCGTAGTTGATGAGTCCGCGCTGGGAAAGTTTTTGCAAGGCGTTGGTCACGGATGCGCGCTGCACGCCCATGGCGTCGGCGATATCCTTGGCCCGGGCCTCGGAGTGCAGGGATTCCAGATTGAAGATGACCTCAAGGTAATCTTCCAGGTTGGAGGACATTTGTTTCATGATGGGTGAACGGGTTGGTGGTGAATGAGTTAGAAACGCCTACAAAGAACCGCACGCTGACGCAAGGAGAACCTGGGCGGTCAAAAAGCGCTTTGCAGGGGCGTCGAAACGACGTACAAGCCGGCATCGATCCTGGAACACGCAAACGAGGAGACGTGCTTTGTCCGCCGCACCACTGCTTGCCATCGAGGAGACCCTGGAACGCATGTCCGGGGACAGCGAACTTCTGGTCAATCTGTTCGCCCTGTATCAAACCGACGCCCCGAAAAAGCTGGACACCATCGAGCAGCTCGCGCGCGCCGGGGACATGCAGCAGCTGACGCGTCTGGCGCATTCCCTCAAGGGCGCGTCGGCCACCGTGGGCGCGTCGCGCATGTGCCAACTGGCCATGGATTTGGAACAGGCCGCGAAAAATGGGGACAGCGCGGGCGTGAACGAAAAATTTCGGGAGATCCAGACGACCTGCGTCGATACCCTGGAGCAGATGCGGAGTTTCGCTTCCAGCCAGCCGTCTGCGTAACAGCGGGAATCGGGCCGCCGGTGGTCCGGAAATGGCGCGCCACCATGCAGCCACTGGGCTTGGCCTGAGCGTGGCAAGGGACGGCGGTGAAACGGACCGCGAACGACAGCGCGGCGGGAGAAGATGCAAACACGGCGGAAAGACCCTGTCTTTCCGCCGTGCTGTTTTTTGGGACGGGCTAGACCTTGGCGGCGGTCTTCAGATCCGCGAC
>CAYLNA010000099.1:0-6595 GCA_964384665.1 uncultured Desulfovibrionaceae bacterium
AGCATGCGCTCCTCGTCGACCATGGGCGCTCCGACATTGACGTCGAGCAGGTCCGCGCCCTGGGCGATCTGCTCCTCGGCGTAGGTCATGACGCAGCGGGTCTCGAAGCGGCGCAGCTCCTCGCTCAGTTCGGTCTTGCCCGTGGGGTTGATGCGCTCGCCGATGATGCGGCAGGGCCGGTCGAATCCGAACTCCACGGCGGCCGAGCGCGAGGTGACGACCAGACACGGAGCCGCGTCCCGCGTGACCGGGGCGACGGACTTGCCCGCGACCAGGGCGGACAGGGCCTGGATGTGGGCCGGCGTGGTTCCGCAGCAGCCGCCCAGGCACTGCACGCCGTCGGCGAGCAGCGTGGAGACCGTGGTCGCGAAGGGATCGGGCGGCAAACGAAAGATCGTGGATCCGTCCACCAGCTCCGGCAAGCCGGCATTGGGTTCGATGAGCACGGGCAGATCGGTCGCGGCCAGCATGGCGCGTGCGACCTCGATCAGCTGTTCCGGCCCGGCGCTGCAGTTGGAGGCGATCAGGTCCACGCCCATGTTGGCCATGGTCTGGGCGAAAACGGCCGGAGTGGTCCCGGTCAGGCTGACGCCGTCCTCGAAGGTCATGCTGACGCCCACGGGCAAATCGCAGACCTCGCGGGCGGCGACGACCACGGCCCGGGCCTCGGCCAGGTCGAAATGGGTCTCGCCCAGGATCAGGTCGACCCCGCCGGCGACCAAGCCCCGGATCTGCTCCTTGAAGACCTCGACCAGTTCCCGGAAGGAAATATCGCCCAAGGGTTCGACCATCTTGCCCGTGGGGCCGACGCTGCCGGCCACGAAGGCCCTCTCCTCCACGGCCTGCCGGGCCGCTTGGGCCATGGTCCGGTTGACGTCCTCGACGTCCAGGCCAGCCGGGAGCTTGAAGCGGGTCGCGCCAAAGGTATTGGTGGTGACGACCTCGGCCCCGGCCGCTGCGTACTCGGCGTGAACGCCGGCGATGACCTCCGGCCGGCGCATGCCGAACTCTTCCGGAGACTCGCCCGGAGCGAGGCCGCGCCGTTGGAGCATGCTGCCCATGCCGCCGTCGAAAATCAGAGCATTGCCACTTTCAAGCCGCCGTCGAAAATCCCGCATCCCGCCCCCTCGCACACTTTTCTCGAAAATACCGCACCATGGGTGAACGAAACGCCCTACTTAAAATCATTGAAAAGGACAAACAAAAACTCTATATGGTCAAACTTCGGAAATGCGAATCACGCGACGCGCTCCAGGGCGCGCGCATCCTCCACACTCATGCGGCGCGTGGCCATCACGGGTCACTACCGAGCACATATCATGACCTTCACGCACACAACGGACGAAGAGACCACCGACGATCAGCTCGAGGCCGAGGACCTCCTCGACCCCGAGGCTCTGACCGAACTGGTCGACGACGAGGAGGAAGAGCCGGACCAGGAGCCCCTGGTTCTCGCGCCCATTCCTTCCCGGCGCGATGTCGCCGGACTTGATCCGTTGCACATCTATCTGCAGGAAATCAAAAAATTCAAAGCACTGGAGCCGGACGAGGAATTCGATCTGGCTCGGCGCTACCGGGACGACAAGGAAGAACAGGCCGCCTTCATCCTCATCACCTCCAACCTGCGACTGGTGGTCAAGATCGCCATGGACTTCCAGCGGCGATGGATGAAGAACGTCCTGGACCTGATCCAGGAAGGCAATGTCGGCCTGATGAAGGCCGTGCAGAAGTTCGACCCGGACAAGGGCATCAAATTCTCCTACTATGCCTCGTTCTGGATCAAGGCCTACATCCTGAAATTCATCATGGACAACTGGCGCATGGTCAAGATCGGCACGACCCAGGCCCAGCGCAAGCTGTTCTACAATCTGGGCAAGGAGCGCCAACGCCTGCAGGCCCTGGGCTATGACCCGGACACCTCGACCCTGTCGCGGAATCTGCAGGTCTCCGAGAGCGACATCATCGAGATGGGCCAACGCCTGGGCCAGCACGACGTCTCCCTGGACATGCAGATCGGCGACGATTCCAGCTACACGCCCATGGATTTCATCCCGGCCCTGGAAGCGGGCATCGAGGAGCAGATGGCCACGAGCGAAATCAGCGCCCTCATCCATGACAACATCGAGGCCATCCGCGCCGGACTGAACGACAAGGAACTGGACATCCTGGAGCAGCGTCTGTTGGCCGATTCTCCCATCACCCTGCGCGAAATCGGCGACAAGTACGGCATCACCCGCGAGCGGGTCCGCCAGATCGAGGCCCGCCTGCTCCAGAAGATCAAGCAGCGGATGAGCGACACCATTCAGGACTTTTCCGAGGAATGGATTGAATATGAAGAATGAAATTCTCCGCCGCATCCGCCAGGAAAGCGCCAGCATCACGCCGGACACGGTTCCCAGCTTCTATTCGGCCATGAACGCGGAACTGGCCTTCGCCCGCGACGCCTTCTTCTCGCACCCGCTGATCATCCGCTGCCGGGAGGACGTTCTGCCGTTTTTGAACGACGGCTTCGGGCACGGCATCGCCCATTCCAAGAAAGTGGCCATCGAGGCCTGCGCCCTGGTCCTGGCCGAGGGCGCGCCCATGGGCATGGACACGGCCCGCCGCTTGAGCCTGCTGGCCATGCTGGCCGGACTGCTCCACGACAGCTGCCGCCTGGAGGGCGAACACGCCTCGCGCGGGGCCGAGCTTGCCTTGCTTGTGCTCCAGGACTATCCCCTGCTGGACCGCGAAAAACAGATGATCTCGCGCGCCATCGGCTGCCATGAAGCCTTTTCCGAACCAGCTGTATTCGAGAACGCCGACGCCCAGCTCGTGGCGGACGCGCTGTACGACGCCGACAAATTTCGCTGGGGACCGGACAACTTCATCACCACCCTCTGGGAGATCTGCAATTATCAGGACTGGACCTTGCAACAGATCCTGAACAAATTTCCGGCTGGGATGGACGTCATTGCCTCGATCCAGAACACGTTCCGCACGCCGACCGGAAAAATATACGGCCCGGAATTCATCGACCTGGGGTTGATCATGGGCAAGAAAATTTATCAGATCATTCAAACATTTTGCCAGCAGAACGACTGCACCAAGCGCGTCACTCCATGACCACGACCTCTCCCATCCGTCTCGCGACCGTTCTTGTCCTGGCTCTCTCCATCGGCTGCGCTCCCAAGCAGGAAGTGCTCCCTCCGGCGCCCTCCGCCCCGATCACGGCACCGGAATCCGAGGATGCCCAGGCCATCTACAATTATCTGGCTTACCGCGAATACCTGCGGGACCAGGACCCGGCCCAGGCCATCCAATCCCTGGAAATCGCCATTGGCCTGGCCCCTACCCCGGAACTCTATCTGGAGCTGGGCAATCTGTACTGGCGCGCCGCCCGATTCAATGACGCGCATCAGATCCTCAAGGACGGCTTGGAGCGCTATCCGGACTCGCAGCTTTTGCTCATGACCCTGGCCAAGACCTATGCCGCCCAGGGGCGGTTCGATGATGCGGTCCTGACCCTGGACGAATTCCGCACGAAGCACCCCGATTTGGTCGAACTGGTCCATGAAGCCGCAGCCTACCGCATCGAACAGCGGAACTTCGGCGACGCCGTGGACCGCCTGGCGGCCATCCCCAAGGACAAGGTCACGACCGTGACCGGCTTTCTGCTCGGAAAGGCCTTTTTCGGCCTGGGGCTTTTCGACAGGGCCATCGCTCAATTCGAAAAAGTGGTCGAAGTCGATCCGGAATATTTCGACGCCTGGGTGGAAATGGCCCTGACCTACGAGGCCACCAAAAATTATGTCGATGCCGAGCGCATCTTTGCCGAGTTGTTCGACACCGGCGCCGACAACCAGCAAATCATCTTCCGACTGGTGGACCTCAACCTGAAGCTGAACAATCCGGACAAGGCCCTGTCCTACGTGCTTCAGGCCCAGGACGACCAGACCCTGGTCCTGGAATCCGCCAGCCTCTTCCTTAATCAGGACTTCTACGACCACGCGGCCCAACTCCTCGATCCCCTGGCCGCGCAAAACCCCATTCCGGCCAACGCCCTGTTCTATCTGGCCGTGCTCGAATACGAGGGACGCGAGGACGCGGCCAAGGCCAGAACCTATCTGGAAGCCATCCCCAAAGGCCATCCGCACCATGAACGGTCCCTAATCTTCCGCATCCACCTTCTTTTCCAGGACGACCAGAAAAATGCGGCCAAGGAGCTTTGCGCCATGGGCATGGATCTGTATCCCAGGCAGGCGGACTTTCCGGTGCTCCTGGCAGAAATCCACGAACACGCCAAGCAGTATCAGCAAAGCCTGGACATCCTGCTCAAGGCCGCGCCCACCTGGCCCGAAAACTCCTCCATCATCTACCGTCTGGGTCTGGTCTACGATAAAATGGGCAACCACAATCAGGCCATGGTCATGATGGAAAAAACCATCGCCATAAACCCCGAACACGCCGATGCCCTCAACTACCTGGGCTACACCCTGGCCGACCAGAGCCGCGACCTGGAGCGTGCTCAGATTCTGGTCGAAAACGCCATCCGCATTGAGCCGGACAACGGATATTTCATCGATTCCCTGGCCTGGGTCTATTTCAAGCAGAAAAAAATCCGCCAAGCCTGGCAGGAGATCAAACGCGCGGTGCGCTTCGCGCCTGAAGATCCGGTCATTTGGGAGCATTACGGCGACATCGCCACCGCCATGCATTTCCTGGGTGAAGCCCGCAAGGCGTACGCCAAGTCCGTGGAACTTCACGGCGAGAATCAGGACGCGGTTCGGACCAAACTGGATGCGCTGCGGGGGGTGCAATGATGCGGCTTCTGGGACTGCTCCTGACCTGTCTTATCCTGGTCACCGCCTGCGCCCCGAAAATTCCCCTGGAGGATCGGAATGCTGCGGCCACAATTTGGACCGCCCTCCATCCCGAGACGCCACCGGAGGACCGGATCCAAGCCCAGTTCTCTCTGCATGTGGCCAGCGCGCACCGTTCGGGCCGCCTGCTCGGCCAGATCTGGGGCTTTCCCTCCTCCCTGATCCGCCTGGATCTGTCTTCCAGCACAGGCGGAACCATGGCCATGATTCGAGAAACGTCCATCCTGTGGGCGGCCTACATCCCCTCCGAAAACAAGGCCTATCACCATGACGAGGCCGAAGTGGGCCTGCGTTTTTTCCAAATTCCCGTGCCCTTCACGGCCCGACAAATCAGCAGCCTGCTCAGCGGCGACTTAGCGCCCCTGCTTCCCGACCCCTATGTCGAGACGGGGCGCACCCCCGAGGGCAGATTTCGTTTCGGCTTCGACGGTGGCGACGTGGCCAGCCTGGAGACCTCGGCCAGCGGAGACATGCTCATTATGCGCGGAAAAAAGGACTGGACGCTGACCTGCGAAGCACCCTACGAGACCCCAGCTTTCGCCGGGCGTCGCCTGTACGAGAAGTTCACCTTTGAATCTCCCCGCGACGGCAAGGCCGTGCTGCGGATCAAGTCCCTGGAACATGGCCAAGGCTGGACGAACGCCGATATGGACCTGCGTCCGCCCCAAGACACCATCTGGATGCGTCTCAAACCCGGCGCATCGAACAACTGACCCCAAAATCGGAGATACACGATGACAAACAAATTGCTCCAACCCGTTGTGAATGGATTCAAGGTTCTGGCCAGCGAAACCAAGTGGGTGTTCATCAAAGGCGTTCGGCGCTGGGAAATCAGGCAGATGGAAAAGCGCCTGACCGAGGAATATCAGACCCTTGGCAAAAGCTATGCCGAGTCCCAGGCCAAGGGCGGCCTTTTTGATCCCCGCTCCAGCGACAACGACCTGACCCTGAAGCAGATCACCTTCCTGCGGGAAGAAATCGCACACCTGGAACACGACCTGACCGCCACCCGCGCGGAATACATCGCAAAACGAAGCTGCAACGCCAAGCCCGAGGCCTAGGCATGCGCACCATTGTTTTCGGCTCCGATCACGCCGGCTTCGGCCTCAAGAACATCCTCAAGGAACACCTGGGCGGGAGTTACGAGATCGTCGATGTCGGTGCCCATTCCCTGGAAAGCTGCGACTATCCGCATTTCGCGGCTGAACTGGCCCAGGAGGTTCTCGCGCGCAAAACCCTGGGTATTCTCCTCTGCGGCTCGGGCATCGGCGTGTCCATCACCGCCAATCGCTTCGCCGGCATCCGGGCCGCTCTGTGCGCCAACGAATACATGGCCCGCATGAGCCGCATGCACAATGACGCCAACGTGCTCTGCCTGGGCGAGCGCATCATTGGCGTCGATCTGGCCAAGGCCATCGCGGACGCGTTCCTGGGCACGCCTTTCGAGGGCGGCCGGCACCAGCGCCGCGTGGACCTCATCGACACGCTTCCCCACAATCCGTCCACCCTGTAAAATGTTTTGCCTCGCAGCATTCCACGAGAATTGTCATGACCACTACTTCCACTCTTCTTGACCAGAAAGCAGTCCACGTCATCAAGGGACTGATCATGGACACGGTGCGCACCGCCAACTCGGGACATCCGGGCGGAGCCATGTCCTCGGCCGATTATGCCTATATCCTGTTCAAGGACTTCCTGAACTTCGATCCGGACGACGCGAAATGGTTCAACCG
>CAYLNA010000100.1:0-1916 GCA_964384665.1 uncultured Desulfovibrionaceae bacterium
CAAGGAGTATCCATGCGCTATATCCACAACACCCACACCGACGCGGCCTTCAATCTCGCGGCCGAGGAATGGCTGCTGCGTCACACGGATGAAGACATCTTCATGCTCTGGCGCAACGACAAGGCCGTGATCGTGGGTCGCAATCAGAATTCCGCCGCCGAGATCGACGAAGCCTATATCCGCGAGAACGGCATTCAGGTCATCCGCCGCCTGACCGGAGGCGGGGCGGTTTTCCACGACCTCGGCAACGTGAACTTCACCTTCATCCAGCTCAAGCAAACGGCCCGCCAGCTCGATTTCCGGCGGTTCACCGCGCCAATCCTCGAAGCCCTACGGGCCATGGGCGTGAACTGCTCCTTTACCGGGCGCAACGATCTGGTCATCGACGACTATAAGTTTTCCGGCAATGCCCAGCTCATCGAAAAGGACCGGGTCCTGCACCATGGAACGCTGCTCTATTCCGCCGAAATGACCGATCTGTCGGGGGCGCTCAAGGTTAATCCGGTCAAATACGTGGACAAAGCGGTGAAGAGCGTGCGCAAGCGCGTGACCAACATCGCCAGTCACCTGCCCGAGCCGCTGCCGGTGGAGGAATTCATCGACCGGGTCATGCGCCACGTGGCCGGCGACGCCCCGGCCGAGGCCATTGGCCTGCGCCCCGAAGAGGTCGAGGCCATCAACGACCTCGTGCGCACGCGCTACGGGACCTGGGAATGGAACTTCGGGGCATCGCCCCGCTACACCTTCAGTCTGGCCACGCGGACGGCCGGCGGGGTGGTCGAGGCGCACCTCAACGTCGAGCACGGGCGCATCACGGCCGCCCGAATTTTCGGGGATTTTTTCGGAGTCGCGCCGGTGGCCGAGCTGGAGGCCCTGCTCACGGGTTGTCGACACCAGCGGGCCGACATCCTGGGGGCGTTGGAAGGCGTGCGGGTGGAGGACTATATCCGCGATGTGGATGAAAATACCTTCCTGGACTGTCTGTTCTGAAGGTGTTCGGATTTGGAGCGATGTTCCCGGCCCGAACACTCCCCGCCCCCGTTTCCGCTGTTCGAACCCCACGTTCCGTGGGTTTTTTCGGGCCGCGCGCCCTGGCCCGCTCCTTGCTCATTTGGCCATACGATCATCAACCCCATCACGAACGGAGTACGAACGTATGGAAGCAGCGGAAAAAGCGGCCATGGCCCTGTCCAAGATGCAGACCGAGGCCGGCGACGTGTTCAAGAACTATCTCGCCTTCACCAAGACCATCTCGGAATTCGGTCCCATCGACCACAAGACCCAGGAAATGATTCTCATTGCCTGCGCCCTCATGTCCCAGTGCGAGCAGTGCATTTCCATCCATGTCCAGAACGGCGCGGCGGCCGGATTGTCCCGCGAGGAAATCCTGCAGTCGGCCATGCTGGCCATCTCCATGGGCGGTTCGCCCAAGATGATGTACATGCGCAACGTGTTCGAGGAAGTGGAAGATCTTTTCGGATAAACTCTGGGCCGCCCGCGCGGCCCTCGATTTTTTGCGAGGAATGTATGCGCATCGCGACCCACGACGCCATCGAGCCCACTCTGTGCGGCACGGTGACGGAACTTGAGCCGGGCAAAAGCCGCGTTCGGCTGACCACGCTGCCCTGCATGCAGGCTGACGGAACAGGTCTTGTCCACGGCGGATTTGTCTTTGGCATGGCCGACTATGCGGCCATGGTCGCCGTGAACCAGCCGACCGTGGTTCTGGGCGCGGCCGAGTGCAGGTTCCTGAAGCCGGTGCGGGTCGGCCAGACCCTAGAAGCGGTGGCGGCCCTGGACGGGGTCCCGGACCGCAAGCATTTCGTCAATGTCGAGGTGCTGCTGGACGGCGAGGCGGTTTTCACCGGCCGCTTCACCTGCTTCGTGCCAAGCCGGCACGTGTTGGCCCCGCGCGA
>CAYLNA010000100.1:2016-6569 GCA_964384665.1 uncultured Desulfovibrionaceae bacterium
CCGGGGTGGCCGTCGAAGCGGACCACGCCCACGGGCACGCTGACGCTGGCCGCGACCCTGGCCGCGCCTTCATGACCGAAGCCGGCGCAGAGTTCGAAGGCGGCGATGCCTTCCTCGGCCACCAGTTTCGGGGCCAGGGCTTCGGCTTCGGCGTAGGACCCGACGGCGATGGCCAGGACATGCACGGCCGGGGTGCGCACCCATTGGCGGTGCGCGGTCGGATCGCCTTGCGGGGCGATGAACAAAAATGCTGCTTTCAGTGGCTCGCTCATGATGGTCTCCTTGGTTGGGCCGGAACCGGTTCCGGCCGCTATGGGTTGCGGATGAAAAGTTCCCGTGTTCGCGCGGCGTCCATGACGCGGGTCGCGTCGACCACCCAGGGGCCGACAAGACTCAGACGGATGGCGGCCGCGCTGCCCCGCTTTACCGACACTTCGCGTTCTCCGTCCAGGGCAATGAGGCAGGGCGCGCATTCCACGGGATAGAGTCGACCGGGAACCATGACTTCCCGACGCACGACGCCGACCTCCTCGAACAGTCCCGGCGCGATGGCCGCCACGACCCTCTGTCCGTCCGCGCCCAGATCCAGGGCCAAACCGCGCGGCTCCTCGGCCCGGATCAGCTCCAATTGCCCGCCGATGGCCGAGAGTCCGATGGAATCGGGCCGGCAACGGGTCAGGCACAGCTTCGAAACCTTGCTCATGTCCCACACGGCGCGGGAAGCCACGAACACGTCTTCGTACACGGCCGCGTCGACCAGAGCCAGATCGACCACATCGCCGTTGACCAAAATTTCCAGGATCGAGGACCGGACACAGGCCGCGTCCCGCTCCACCGCGCCCGTGGCCACCAGTCCGGCGGCCAGTCCGGCGATGGTCGCCTCCAACATGAATGGGAAAACATTGTTGGTGCCCGTGGACAGAGGCAGGATGGGCATGCGGGTCAGGCCCTTGCATACGGCCCGGCTGGTGCCGTCCCCGCCCAGGACGATGACCACGCCCGCGCCCAGGGTTTCCATGATTTCGGCGGCGCGGATGGAGTCGTCCTGCGAGCCGCGCACGGGCATTTCCAGGGCTTCCACGGCCATGGCGGGCCGGATGGCGTTCAGGGCCCTGGGCACGATGCCGTAGCCTTCGGGCATGTACACGACCCGCTCCACCCCGGCCCGTTCCAGGCCCAGGAGCAGACGGCGGACCATGCGCACCTTCTCTTGGTTGTCGAAGACGCTGCCGTGGGCCACCAGGCGGCGGATGTCCTTGCCCGAGGCGGGATTGGCGATGATGGCGGCAAGACTCATGGACGCTCCTCCGGTAAACGAAGCGGGGTGCTGGCATGCACCCCGCGAAGAATCCCAACCACGGTGAAAGGGGTGCAGGGGACGTGTCCCCTGCCCGCCGGAGGCATTCTTCTCCTAGCGTAGTCCCCGCACCGCCTTGACGATGTCCTGGGCCCCGGGAATGAAGGCCTGTTCCAGAGGCGGGGAGAAGGGTACCGGGCAGAAGGGCGCGGCCACGCGGGTGATGGGCGCGTCCAGGTAGTCGAAGGCCTTCTCCGCGACCTGGGCCGCGATTTCCGCGCCGGGGCCGGCAAAGCCCACGGCCTCGTGGGCGATGACCAAGGCGTGGGTCTTTTTGACCGAGGCCAGGATGGTGTCCGTGTCCAGGGGCTGTACGGTGCGCGGGTCGACCACTTCCAGGCTGATCCCGTCCTTGGCCAGGATCTCGGCCGCTTCCAGGGCCGAATGGACCATCTTCGAGGTCGCGACCACGGTCACGTCCGTGCCCTCGCGCTTGATGTCGGCCTTGCCGAACTCAATGGTGTAGCTTTCTTCCGGCACCTCGCCGTCCACCCCGTAGAGGAGCTTGTGCTCCAGGAAGACGACGGGGTTGTTATCGCGGATGGCGCTGATCAAAAGACCCTTGGCGTCATACGGGGTGGACGGGATGACCACCTTGAGGCCGGGGATGTGCATGAACCAGGCCTCCAGGGACTGGGAATGCTGGGCCGCCGCGCCGATGCCCGCACCCTGGGGCATGCGCAGAACCATGGGCACCTTGGCCTTGCCGCCGAACATGTAGCGCATTTTCGAGGCCTGGTTGAAGAGTTGGTCCAGGGCCACGCCGATGAAATCCACGAACATGAGTTCGGCCACGGGCCGCAGTCCGGCCGCCGCCGCGCCGGCCGCCGCGCCGACGATGACGCTTTCGGTGATGGGGGTGTCCATGACGCGGGCCTCGCCGAATTGGTCGAAAAGGCCCTGGGTCACGCCGAAGCAGCCGCCGAATTGGCCCACGTCCTCGCCCATGATGAAGACGTTGGGGTCGCGTTCCATTTCCTGTCTGAGCGCCTCATTCAGCGCCTGCAAATATGTTTTCTTGGCCATGTTCTTCTCCGTGACGGGTTGCGGTTAGGCGTAGACGTCCTCAAGCAGGGCGGTCAGCTCGGGCAGGGGGCTCGATTGGGCGAACTCCAGGGCCGCGTCCAATTCCTTCTTCACGTCCGCCTTGATGCCCTCTAGTTCCTGGACCGTGGCCAGGCCGCTTTCGACCAGCTTTTCCTCGAAACGGGGAATGGGGTCCTTGGCCATCCATTCGTCCAGTTCTTCCGTGCAGCGGTAGGTGCAGGCGTCGCCCTCGAAATGCCCGCGCCAGCGGTAGGTCTTGCATTCGACCAGGCTCGGCCCCTCGCCGCGTCGGGCGCGCTTGACGGCTTCGCCCACGGCCTCGTGCACGGCCAGAATGTCGTTGCCGTCCACGACCACGCCGGGCATGTCATAGGCCGCCGCCCGGTCCGCGATATCGGTCACGGCCATGGATTTGCACTGCGGGCAGGAGATGCCGTAGCCGTTGTTTTCGTTGACGAAGACCACGGGCAGCTTCCAGGCGCTGGCCAGGTTCAGGGCTTCCTGGGTCGTGCCCTGGTTGGACGCGCCGTCGCCGAAGAAGCAGATGGTGACGTCGTCGGTCTTTCTGTATTTGGCGGCCAGGGCCGCGCCTGCGGCCAGGGGACCGCCGCCGCCGACGATGCCGTTGGCTCCGAGGATGCCCAGGTCCATGTCCGCGATGTGCATGGACCCGCCCTTGCCCTTGCAGTAGCCCGTGCTCTTGCCGAAGATCTCGGCCATCATCAGCTTCAGGTCCCCGCCCTTGGCGATGAGGTGGCCATGGCCGCGATGGGTGCTGGTGATGCTGTCCTTGTCCGTCAGGCAGGCGCAGGCCCCCACGGCCACGGCTTCCTCGCCCAGGTAGAGATGCACGAAGCCCGGAATCTTGCCGGCCGCGAAATACTCCTGCAGGGCGCTCTCGAACATGCGGATTCTGTTCATGGCCGTGTACATCTTGACCATGATTTTCTTATCGTGACTCATTGTTTCCTCCAGTTTTTTTATTCCACCGATACGGTCAGGGCCGCGCAGGCGGCCACGATGTCGCTCTGGTCCGGGCCGAAGCGCTCCACCCGCAGCCCCGGCGCGCGCAGGCCGCCACGCACCACGTTCACGCCGACAGTGCCGATGGGAACGAGGGCGGCCAGAGCCGTCATGTCCACGGCCTCCGGGCAGGGCACGGCCACCTCGACGTGCACGTGCACGCCCTGGAAGTCGGTCAGCTCCAGGATCTCGACCAGTCCGGCCAGGCAGACGCGGGACATGGCGTCGCGTACGGCCCGCACGGCGGCCTTGGTCATGTCCGCGCCGTGCAGGTCCGCGCCGTAGCCCAGTTCAATGGCGAATCGTTTCATGGCCGCCTCACGCCAGCATCAGGACGGGTTGCTCCAGCAGGTCGGCCAGATAGCGCAGGAAGGTCATGGCCGGAGCGCCGTCGGTGACGCGGTGGTCAAAGGTCAGGGACAGGGTCATGTATTTGCGGATGCAGATCTGGCCTTCGAACACGCCAGGTTTCTCGACCACGCGGCCCACGCCAAGGATGCCCGTTTCCGGCGGATTGAGGATGGGCGTGAAGCCGTCCATGCCGAGCATGCTGACGTTGGTGATGGTGAAGGTGCCGCCGCTGATCTCGTCCATGGTCACTCCGCCTTTGCGGGCCCGGCCGGCCACGTCGCGCACGGCCACGGCCAGGGCTTCCAGGCCCAGGCTGTCGGCGTTCTTGACGTTGGGCACGATGAGACCGTTTTCCAGGGCCACGGCGATGCCCAGATTGACATGCCCGTGCAGGAAGATGTCCTCGCCGGTCTGGGTCGAGTTCATGATCGGGAATTTTTTCAGGGCCCGGCATGCGGCGTAGGCGATGATGTCGTTGTAGGACAGGCGGTACTCGGGGTTTTTCTTGTTGCGGGCCAGATAGAGTTCGCGCAGGCCGGCCGTGGCCGTGACGTCGACCTCGACGAAGACCGAGAGCTGGGCTGCGTTGGTCAGGCTGGCCTTCATGTTGTCGGCGATGAGCTTGCGGATGCCCTGCATGGGCAGGACCGTGGCGTCGGCCGGAGCGGCGTCGGGCGCGGCTGTCGGTGCGGGCTTGGCGCTGGCCGGGGCCGGCTGCATGGCCCGCAGAATGTCGACCTTGGTGATCTTGCCGCCAGGACCGGTGCCCTTGATT
>CAYLNA010000101.1:0-6523 GCA_964384665.1 uncultured Desulfovibrionaceae bacterium
AGAATGTCGGCGGGTCCATCAAGGACCGCGTGGCCCTGGCCATGGTCGAGGCGGCCGAGGCCAGCGGCGAACTGACTCCGGACAAGACCGTCATCGAGGCCACCAGCGGCAACACCGGCGTTGGTCTGGCCATGGTCTGCGCGGTTAAGGGCTATAAATTGACCCTGCTCATGCCCGATTCGGCGTCCGAGGAGCGCAAGCGGATCATGCGCGCCTACGGGGCCGAGCTGCGCCTGACTCCGGGCCGCCTGGGCACCGACGGGGCCATCGAGGAGGCCTACCGTCTGGCCCGCGAGGAACCCGAGACCTATGTCCTCATGGACCAGTACAACAACCCGGCCAGCATCGCCGCCCATTACCTGGGCACGGGCCGGGAGATCCTGGAGCAGACCGAGGGCCGGGTCACGCACGTGGTCGTGTCCCTGGGGACCACGGGCACGGCCATGGGCATCGCCAAGCGCATGAAGGAGTCCGCGCCCCAGGTCCGCGTGGCGGCGGTGGAGCCCTATGCCGGGCACAAGATCCAGGGCCTCAAGAATATGCAGGAATCCTACCCGCCGGGCATTTATGATAAAAAGGCCGTGGACCGGATCATCCGCGTCGAGGACGAGGCCGCCTTCGACTGCGCCCGGCGTCTGGCCCGCGAGGAGGGCGTCCTGACCGGCATGAGCGCGGGCGCGGCCCTGGCCGCGTCGCTGCAGATCGCCCGCGAGCTGGACGAAAAGGGCGAGGACGGGCTCATCGTCTTCATCTGTCCGGACACGGGCGAGCGCTATCTTTCGACCACGCTCTTCGCGCCTCCGACCAAGCATGGCCTGGGCGTGCGCAGCGTGGCCACGGGCGCGGTGGAAATCCTGTCCGCCCCGGCCGGCGGTCACGCCCTGTTCACGCCCGGTCCCAGCCTGGACGAATTGGGCGACCTGGAGGCCTGGCGGCGCATCGTCTGGCTGGACGTCCTTGGCCGGGCCCTGGTCGAGCGCGGGCAGAGCGTGCGTCTGGCCGTGGGTCTGGCCGACATGGACGACCGGGCCCTGGCCGCCGCGCGCGAGGCCAAGTCCGGCCTGGCCGAGTCGGGCGCCCAAGCCGTGGCGATCATGGCCAGCCAGGCCAAGAGTCTGGGCGTGTCCGAGGCCGTTCTCTTTCCCCTGGCCGCGGCCAGTCAGGACCGCTCCCTGGCCCTGACCCGCAAGCTTCTGGCTCGGGGGCAGGCCTATGAAAAGCTGCGTTCGGTCTATTTCGACGTGACCCGCGACAAGGCCTATGGCCGCATTTCCGGCTTGAACCTGGCCGGGATGAATGTCGGCCACACCGTGGATCTGGCCGACTACGTCAAGGACAATCCGGCCGATTTCACCCTGCTCAAGCGGGCTTCGCTCCAGGATTTGAAACTGGGCGACGTGGTCGAGACCGAATGGGGCAAGGTCCGGCCGAGTTGGTTTCTGCAGCAGGCGGCGGCCGCCCTGGACGCCCTGGGCGCGGTCTCGGTCATGATCGGAGCCGAGTCCCACCGCTTTCCGCATCTGGACAATTTTCGCGCCATCTGGAGCGCCGGAGCCGGGGTTCGGCCCCAAGCCTGGATGGTCGTCCAGCCCGTTTCGCCGCGCGATCCCGGCGAACGCATGCCGACGCTGTCCGAGGCCCTGGTCCTGGCCGGCGGCGGTCCCGCCTTGCGTCTGTGGCTGCTGTCCACCTCCCATCTCAAGGCCCTGGCCTATTCCGCCGAAAGTCTGGTCATGTGGGCCAGGAATCAGCATCGCCTGCAGGACGCCTACGTGGCCGCGACCCTGGGGCGGGGCAAGGGCGATCCAGCCCCGGATTTGGAGCAGGCCATCTACGACCTCAAGACGTCCTTCGCTTCGGCCCTGGACGACAACCTTGATCTGGCCCATTTCTGGCCCAATCTGTTCGCCTTCGCCAAGATGGTGAACGCCAAGGCCGCCCGCTTGAGCGCGGCCGAGGCCGAGGCGGTGCGCGAGCAGCTGGCGGCCTGCGACCGCGTCCTCGGCTTCCTGGATCGTTCCCTTTTGCCTGTGGCCGCCGCGAACTGGCCGGCCGAGGCCGTCGACATCATCCGGCGGCGCGATGATGCCCGCCAGGCCAGGGATTTCGTCCTGGCCGACCGTCTGCGCGGCGAGCTGGCGGTCATGGGCCTGCGCCTGGAGGATCATCCCCAGGGCGCGCGTCTGTACCGTGTGGGGTAGGGGCGGCCGGATTTGTCCGCTGAATCGCGAGATCGTGGCTCATCGGCTCTTTCGCGAGACGTCATTCCGGCGCAAGCCGGAATCCAGTTCGAATTGTCGCGAATGTGCTGAAGAGTTACGAAAGATCAAGCCGCCCGTCGTGTCGACGGGGCCGTGTTGACCCGTGGTCGTCCGGAGGGGTACAAAGAGGCCTGGAGCCGTCGCCATGCGGCGGGACCGTGGTGTTTTCGCGCAACCAAGGAGTGTGTCATGATGTTTCACAAAGCTGCATCCAAATGGTGGGTTTTTCTTGCCCTGGTCAGTCTGGCGCTGGCGGCCGCCTGCGCCCCCAGCCGGTCGGCCCAGGTCTACAGCCGTGACCAGGCCTTGCAGGAGATGCGGGTCTATTACGGCACCATCCTCGAAGTCCGCCCCGTGCAGATCGAGGGCACCCAGAGCGGAGTCGGGGCCGTGGCCGGCGGTGTCACGGGCGGCGTGCTCGGGAGTATGGTCGGCGGCGGCAAGGGGCGGGTCGTTGGCGCGGTGGTCGGCGCATTGGGCGGCGCGGCCGGCGGCGCCCTGGCCGAGGAAGCCGTGACCAAGAAGAGCGGCGTGGAAATCACCGTGGAAATGGACAACGGCGAGATCATCAGCGTGGTCCAGGAAGCCGACGCCGACTACCGCGTTGGCGACCGGGTCCGCCTGCTGCGCGCGTCCGACGGCACATCCCGTGTCCGCCAATAATCTTTCACCAGACCGGAGATCGCATGGACCTCTCTCTCGTCGAGATTAAAAATCCCCAGAACCTGAACATGATCCTCGGCCAGTCCCATTTCATCAAGACCGTGGAGGACGTGCACGAGGCCATGGTCAACGCCGTGCCCGGCGCGAAATTCGGCCTGGCCTTTTGCGAGGCTTCCGACGCCTGCCTGATCCGGACCTCGGGCACGGATCCCGAGCTTGTGGATCTGGCCACGGAAAACGCCCTGGCCCTGTCGGCCGGGCACAGCTTCATCCTCTTCATGCGCGACATGTTCCCCATCAACGTCGTCAACGCCATCCAGAACGTGCCCGAGGTGGTCCGCCTGTTTTGCGCCACGGCCAATCCGGTCCAGGTCATCCTGGCCCGGAGCGAGCAGGGCCGGGGCATCCTGGGCGTCATCGACGGCTTCGCCTCCAAGGGCGTCGAGACCGACGCCGACAAGGCCAAGCGGGCCGGTCTGCTGCGCATGATCGGCTACAAATTCTAGATGGCCCCGAAACAATCCGCCGCGACGATCCTGGTGGTGGACGATGATCCGTTCATCCGCGCCACCACCGGGCGCTATCTCCGTTCCAAGGGCTTTGCCGTGCTGGAGGCGGAAAACGGCCTGCGCGGGTTGGAGCTGTTCCACGCCCAGTGTCCGGATCTGCTCCTGATCGATCTGAAGATGCCGGTCATGGACGGCTTGGAGCTGTTGTCCCGTTTGTCCGGAGTGACCATGCGCACTCCGGTGATCGTTTTTTCCGGCGAGGGCGGCCTGGACGAGGCCATCGAGGCCCTGCGCCGGGGCGCGTGGGACTATCTGGTCAAGCCCATCCGCACCCTGTCGGTCCTGGATCACGCGGTCGACAAGGCCCTGGAGCGGGCGGAACTGATCCGCGAGAACGAGAACTACCGCCTCAACCTGGAGCAGCTGGTCCACCGGCGGACCGTGGAACTGCGCAAGGCCAACCGCGAGTTGGAAAGTCAGTTTCACAAGCAGCAGAAACTGGGCATCATCGGCACCCTGGCCGGGGGCATGGCCCATGATTTCAATAATATTCTTTCGGCCATCTCCTTTTCCAACGAACTCATTCGCGAAGCGACCCTGGTCGGCGATGCTCCGGACATGGAAGACTTGGACCGCATCAGCCTGGTCTGCCAGCGTGGTGCGTCCCTGATTCGGGGCATTCTTCATTTCACCGGCAAGATGCACGAGGAATTCGTGCATTTTTCCATTGCCGAGATCCTGACCGAAACCTTGGGCATCATCCGGGGCACGACACCCAGCCGTATCCAGCTCACCGCCGAGATTGGCGAGGACCTCGGCCTGCTCTTCGGCGATCCGGTCCACCTGCAGCAGATCATCATGAATCTGGCCACCAACGCCATCCACGCCATGCGCGATAGCGCCTCGGCCCGGCTGCGCGTCACGGCCCGGCCGTGCCCGGAAGAGCGGCGCGGAATGCTGATTCCGCCGCCGGACATGGAGCTGGTGGAACTGATCATCGCGGACAACGGCGCGGGCGTGCCCGAGGCGAACCTCGGCCGGCTGTGCGAACCGTTTTTCACCACCAAGCCCCCGGACGAAGGCACGGGGCTGGGGCTCTTCGTGACCCAGAAGTTCGTCAAGAATTTCAAGGGAAATCTGCGCATCGAAAGCACGCCGGGAGTCGGGACCACGGTTTCCGTTTGCCTTCCGGTCACTCCGAGTCGCGACGAGGTCGCGGCGGCGGATTTCATTTTTAATTTCGATCCGCGCGCGCTGACGGGACGACTGCTGATCATCGAATCCCATCCGGAGGTGCGGGCTTCCATCTGCGCGCTTTTGTCCCGCTTTGGCTGCCAAACCTGCGCCGCGCCCAACTTCGCGCACGGCCTGAGCATGATTCTCGGCTCCTCCCGTGGTTACGATCTGGTCCTGGCCGAGGAAACCTCGGCGGGTGATATCAACGAGCTGTGCGCGGCCATCGCCCATTCCAGTCCGTCCACCCGCATCGCCCTGATCACGAACCAGCCCCAGATCGAAATCCGTCGTCTCTATCCCGGCGTCTGCGTGACCATCCCCAAACCCATCGACATGACCACCCTGGCCCAGACCCTGGATGCCTGTCTGCGCCGTCCGTCGTGTGAAATCCATCCCCCCGCCGCATTGCCTTCGCCCGCAGGGGACTTATCAGGGCTTTCAGACATTTCACCGCCAGGAGGACGCCATGGAACATGTTGACATTCTTATCATCGGTCAGGGTCCGGCCGGACTTTCGGCCGCCATCTACACGGCCCGCGCCGGCATGAGCACGCTCATTCTCGGCTGCGCTCCCAAGGTCGCGGGTGATTACGACATCGATAATTATTTTGGGTTCATGGAATCCATTTCCGGCAAGGATCTGATCGAGCGCGGCCGCCAGCAGGCCGCCAAGTTCGGCGCGGCTATCCGCTGCGATCGGGTGCTGGGCGTGCATCAGGCCGAGAGCGGGGCCTTCGTCGGCAAGACCGAGAACCAGGACATCGAGGCCCAGGCCCTGATCCTGGCCACGGGCGTGTCCCGCATTCGGCCGGGCATCGCCAATCTGGCCGACTACGAGGGCAAGGGCGTGTCCTACTGCGTGAGCTGCGACGGGTTTTTCATGCGCGGCAAGCCGGTGGTGGTCGTGGGCGAGGGCAATTTCGCAGCCAACCAAGCCTTGGAACTGACTCAGTACACGCCGCGTGTCACGATCTGCACCCAGGGCAAGGATGTTTCCATGAGCGAGGAGTTTCTGTATCGGCTGCGGGAGAGCGGCGTTCCCGTGCTGGAGGGCAAGGTCTCGACCCTGGCCGGAGCGAACGGCCTGGACCGGGTGTTGCTGGAGAGCGGGGAAGAACTCGATGCCCAGGGGCTGTTCGTGGCCATGGGCCAGGCCTCGTCCAGCGATTTCGCCCACACCCTGGGACTGGCGCGCAACGGGCAGTTCATCGAGACCGACCGCGAGCAGCGCACCAACGTGCCCGGCGTCTTCGCCGCCGGCGACTGCGTCGGCCGCTTCCTGCAAATCAGCGTGGCCGTGGGCGAGGGCGCCCTGGCCGGACGCGCGGCCATCGGTCACGTCAAGGAACGGCGCTTGACTTCTTGACAAAGCCGCGAACGAGGACATATCAACCGCATTCCGTCATGCGTGGGCCCATAGCTCAGTTGGTAGAGCCCCCGGCTCATAACCGGATGGTCCCAGGTTCGACCCCTGGTGGGCCCACCACCACGACCACGCGAAGCCCCTTTCCGGGGCTTTTTTTGCGCCCTCGATCCACCTCGGTCGACCATTCATCATGAAACGGAGGAGGCGAGCCCATGCCGCGTGTTGCTTTTTGGGAAATTCTTGTCGCCGTCGCCCTCGTGGTCTTGCCCGGTCCATGCTGGGCCTGGTCCGGCAAGGTAGTCGGGGCGTCGCGGCCTTCGACGATATTGGGCGGCTCCGCGTGGCGAGCGCAGGGAGTGTTTTTGTCCGTGGGGGACAGGCGGGGGAAGGTTGCGTGGGCCACGAAAAAAGGACTTAAGCTAAATAGCCTAAGTCCTTTATCTTTTTTGGTAGCGAGGGAGGGAATTGAACCCCCGACACTGCGGATA
>CAYLNA010000102.1:0-6444 GCA_964384665.1 uncultured Desulfovibrionaceae bacterium
CGGCCAGGAAGATGGCGGCCAGGGTCAGGCGGAATATGTCGCGGGTGGTCATGGCGGTGTCCTCGCTTATTCGGGGTTGGGGCCGCTGGCCGTGGGCAGGGTGGCGTTGAGCCACAGGGACCAGCCGTTGCCGAGGACGCGGACGTCGGTCAGGCCCTTGGCCTTGAGCTGTGTGCTCAGGTCATGGCTCAGACGGCACTGTTCGCCGTCGCAGTAGGTGATGATGGTCTTGTTCGCGAGCTGGGCTTCGTATCGGGGGAAGTCATACTCGAAGGTTTCCGGCGGCAGGCACAGCGCGCCCCGGATGTGTCCCTCGGCATAGGTCAGACTGTCGCGGGCGTCCAGGAACACGGCCGCGCCGTTCTGGTGCAGGGCCATGGCCTCGGTCAGGGCGATTTCACCGGCGGCGGCCTGGGCCGGCGCCTCGTGGCTCTTGATCAGGGGCAGGCTGTCCTGGCGGTTGGCGTTGAAGGCCAGACTCAGACCAACGGCAAGGACAACGACAAGCACGGATTGAAGCAGGGTGCGGGGCACGGGTTTCATGAGAACTCCTGGTTCGGTGAAGGATGGTTCTTCCTAGGGGAGCCGGAGCGCCGTGGCAAGGACGCCCTAGCCGGTCTTGCCCTTGGCGATGTTCACGATGCGTTGCATCTGCCGGCACAAGCCCATGAGCTGGTTGTACTCGTTCAGACGCGGGTTGACCCGGTTCAGGAAGCGCTTGATGGACAGCATGAAATAGTCCGGATTGTCCGGTTTGATGTAGTCGATATCCATCAGGGTTTCGCGCAGCTGGGCGAAGAGGATTTCGCGCTCTTCGTGGTTGATGAAGCGCTCCTTGGGATAGCCGGCGATCTTGAAGGGCTTGGCCAGGGACTTCTTGAAGCATTCGTAGAGCACGACCATGACGGCCTGACTCAGATTGAGCGAGGTCAGGTTGTCCGTGGTCGGGATGGTCAGGAGCTGATTGCAGAGGTCCGTCTCGTCGTTGGTCAGGCCCTTGTCCTCGGGGCCGAAAACGATGGCGACGCGACCGCCCTCGTTGCGCTGCGCTATGATGCGCGGGGCCGCTTCCTCCGGGGTCTGGATGGCTTTGCGCCACCCGCCGGTGCGGGCCGTGGTCCCGTAGGAAAAGGAGAACGGGGCCAGGGCCTCGGCCAGGGTCGGATATATTTTGATTCCTTCGAGCAGATGCTGGGCATGGTGCGTGGCCAGGGGCAGGGCCTTGTCGAAGTTCCAGTTCCACGGATCGACCAGGATGATTTGCCCGCAGCCCATGTTCAGACAGGCCCTGGCCACGGAACCGATATTCTCCGGGTACTTGGGGCGAAAGAGGACGACGGCGATGTTGTCGAGCATGACGGGGCTAGCACCTCACTGCATTTGATTTTTTGGCTGGAGCCGTTTCAACCATCATGGTGCGTTTCCATGACTTCCCATGAGCCGCCCTTGTTGGGGCCGATGCGGCGCAAGCGGTTTTGGGTTTTGAGCTTGTCGATTTGTTTGAGCACGGCTCTCTTGCCAATGCCAAGCCTGTCACCCAGCGTCTGAGTGGTCATGGTGGGGGTTTCGCGCAGCATCCGGAGAATGCGTTCTTCCGTCCGCAATTCACGTTCTGGTGAACGTTCTGGTGAACGTTCTGGTGAACTTTTCGCCGTCCGTCTGTCTGCCCAGCGCATTTCCAGCACCGTGTACTCCTGTGGATCGTAGTGCTCATGGAGCGCCAGCCCGTGTCCCGGATCCTTCCACCCCTGGATGATGCGCGCCATGCCCGATCCGGCCCGTTCGCCCAGGCCGATCATCAGAAACATCTGCTGCATGGCGCGATTGCGGCAATCGCTCAGGCCGCCGTGCATGGCTTGCTCGGCCGGAATACGCAAGACGCCCGGATTACGAAAGGTAAATCCAGCCGGGTCCTTGATCACCTGCACCGATAGCCGCCCCGTGTAGTCCGCATGGACCAGGGTGTTGACCAGGGCTTCGCGCAGGGCCTTGTGCGTGGGCGTGTCGTCCTGGCGCACATTGCCGCGCAACGTGAAGGGCACCTTTATGTCCGCTGTCAGCTTGGTGACCACGCGGCGGTAGAAATCGAACACATTGCCCGACCAGCGGCCGTCCGGCGTGATGCGGTCCAGCCAACTGACGGTGACGGCGTAGTCCGCGGGCCGCTCCTGATAATCCACGAAGTAGAAGGGCAAGGCCTCGGCGATGGACGGCCAGAGACCGAACATCAACAGGCCCGCCACGGTCAGGCCGCTTTCGTTCGTTCCACGATCATGCCGCCAGCCGCCCAGCATTCGTAAAAAGTCCCGATCGTCCAGGGCCAGCCAGGGATGGTCGGGTTTGTCGGCCCGGAAGATGTTGCGGTAGGCCTTCAGGCTGTCGGTATCCAGGTCGCCCATGTCGAAGCCGGGCAGGATGCGCGCGTCGCGGCTGTCTTCGACCTGCTCGGCCAGCATGCGTTTGACATCTTCGTCCGGCAGCGCTCGGTCGCCTTCGTTGAGGCGGCGGTAGGTGTTGCCGTTCAATGGATTGCGCGTGAGATGAACCGGCCGCTGCATGCGGCTGGCGCGAGGGATATCGATCACCAGGATTGTCGCGTCGTTGATCCGAAGTTCACGCACGGCGCTGTCCGTCAGAAGGTTGATGCTGACCTTCTGGCGGTTGTTCAGATCGTTGAACAGATCGGCGCGCACCTTGTCCGGATTTCCGATGCCAGCCAGCTCGAATCCTTTCCTGCTTTCGCGCACCCCCAGCAGAACAACGCCCCCGCTCGTGTTGGCGAAGGCGCTGTAGGTGGGCCAGAAATCCTCGGGCACAGCTCCCTTGCCGTCGCGTCCTGCCGCCAGTTTGCATTCGAGGGCGCAGGATTCGCGCAACGCGGCAATATCTTCGATGGAGCGGATTTCGATCATGCGCACCGTCTGGCCGTGAACGCTCGCGAACAGGGCGTTGCCAGCTCCAGGATCACACGTTGAACAAAAAATGCACCACGTCCCCGTCCTTGAGGACGTATTCCTTGCCTTCCACGCGCAGCACGCCGGCGGCGCGGCATTTGGCCTCGGTGCCGTGCTTGACGTAGTCGTCGTAGGCGATGACCTCGGCCCGGATGAAGCCGCGCTCGAAATCGGTGTGGATCACGCCCGCGCCCTGGGGGGCCTTCCAGCCCTGGTGGATGGTCCAGGCCCGCACTTCCTTGGGGCCGGCCGTGAAATAGGAGCACAGGCCGAGCATTTCGTAGCCGGTGCGGATGACCAGATCCAGGCCGGATTCGCTCACGCCGTAAGAGGCCAGGAATTCCTGCGCTTCTTCCGGCGACAGGCCGACCAGTTCCTCCTCGATGCGGGCCGAGATCTTCACGGCCCTGGCTCCGCGCGCGGCGGCCAGTTCGCGCACGCGGCCCACATACTCGTTGTCCTCGGCCAAGCCGTCCTCGTCCACGTTCATGCCGAAGATGACCGGCTTAAAGGTGATCAGCAGCAGATCCTTGCGCAGTTCCGCGCCCAGGTCGCTTTTCAGCTCTTCCAGTTCCGATGCCGGTTTGCCTTCGTTCAGGTGGGCGATGAGCTTGGTGAGCAGATCAAGTTGCGGGGCCAGTTTCTTGTCGCCCTTGATCTGTTTGGACAGACGGTCGGCCTTGCGCTCCACGGCCTGCAAGTCAGCCAGGATGAGTTCCGTGTCGATGACCTCGATGTCCCGGATGGGGTCGATGGAGCCGTCCACGTGCACGATGTCGTCGTTTTCGAAGCAGCGCACCACATGCAAAATGGCGTCGGATTCACGGATGTTGGCCAGAAATTGGTTGCCCAGGCCCTCGCCCTTGCTCGCGCCTTTGACCAGCCCGGCGATGTCGATGAAGTCCACCGTGGCCTGGATGATTTTTTGGGAACCGACCAATTCCAGCAGCTTGGCCAAGCGCGGGTCCGGCACCGGGACCACGGCCTTGTTCGGTTCGATGGTGCAGAAGGGGTAGTTGGCGCTTTCCGCGTTCTGCGCCTTGGTCAGGGCGTTGAAAAGAGTGGATTTGCCCACATTGGGCAGTCCGACGATGCCGATGCTCAGTCCCATGGTATCTCCCTCTCATTCGGTTTCACGTCCGCGCGTCAAGGCCGGGGGCGCAGGCGCACCCCGAGGCTTGCTGCTTCCGCGGCCGTGATGCGGAGTGAAACGTGGAATGGATTGTGTGTGATTTGGCCGCGCTGCCCGGCGTCCGGGCCGCGAGGTGGCGAAGCCATAATATGAGCGGGGGCGGGACGCAAGGCGGGGGATGGGACTTGCACGGGTGACGGATGGTCGCTCCATGGGCTAGAAGACGTCCGATCCGCACCGGATTTTCCGTCACCCAACCATCTTTCCCGGAGGATTTCATGAGCGATCGCGCATTGTCCTGGGTTGTCCTTGGCCTGATCATGTGTACGCTGGCGGGATGCGTGAAGGCTCCCGTGTCCGGGCCCGAGTGGACCGTCCTGATCGACGGCGAATCCGGTCTGGAGAATTTTGTCCGCGTCGGCGGCGCGAACTGGGTCGCGACCGCCGGAGGCATCCAGGCCGGTCCGGACAGCGCCGGCCCCGGCTTTTTGGTCAGTACGGCCAGCTACGCGGATTTCCGGCTGCGCGTCGAATTCTGGGCCAGTCACGATGCCAACAGCGGGGTCTTTCTGCGCTGTCAGGACCCGGCCGTGATCACGGACGAGAACTGCTACGAGGCCAATATTTTCGATCAGCGCCCGGACCCGACCTTTGGCACGGGGGCCATCGTCAAGCTCGCCCCGGCCAAAACGCCCCATCCCAAGGCCGGCGGGCGCTGGAACATCTACGACATCACGGCCCAGGGCGGGCGTCTGGTTCTTGTCCTGAACGGACAAACCACGGTTGACATCACGGACGCCAAATTTGCCCGTGGCCCCATCGCCCTGCAATGGGCGCGCGGATTGATCACGTTCCGCAAGGTCGAGATCCGGCCGCTCTGAATCCGGCGGTCAGGGTTTGAGCTTTGTCCAGAAGGGGTATAAGCGGCCTCCCATCATCAATCGCGAGGGGGATTTCATGAACGAATGCCGCATCAATCCGTGTTGTCGGGACCTGAGTTCCTTCAAGGTCATGGACGTGTTGGAGCGGGCCTGCGCCCTGGAACAGCAGGGCAAAAGCATTGTCCATCTGCAGATCGGCGAGCCCGACTTCGACACGCCCGAATGCGTCAAGGAGGCCGCCTGCAAGGCCATCCTCGACGGCCGCTGCCAATACACCCATTCCCTCGGCATCATTGAGCTGCGCGAGGCAATCTGCGCGGACTATCATGCCCGGTACGGGGTGGAGGTCCATCCGGATCAGGTTCTGGTTACCTCCGGCACCTCGCCGTCCATGCTTCTGGTCTTTTCACTGCTGCTGCGTCCCGGAGACCGGGTGCTGCTCTCGGACCCGAGCTACGCCTGCTATCCGAACTTCATCCGTTTCACCGGGGCCGTGCCGGATTTCGTGCCCGTGCGCGAGGAGGACGGGTTCCAGTTCCGCATCGAGAACGTCAAGGCCCGCATGAGCGAGAACGTGCGCGGCATTTTGGTCAATTCCCCGGCCAATCCCACCGGCACCCTGGTCAGTCCGGAGGTCTATCGCGGCCTGGCCGAGCTGGGCGCGCCGCTTTTTTCCGACGAGATCTACCATGGTCTGGTCTATGAAGGGCGGGAGCACTCGGCCCTGGAATTCACGGACAACTGTTTCGTCTTTAACGGGTTCTCCAAGCTTTATGCCATGACCGGGTGGCGGCTGGGCTACGTCATCGCGCCCAGAGCCTACATGAACCGCCTCCAGACCATGCAGCAGAATTTCTTCCTGTGCACCAGTTCCATCGCCCAGTGGGCCGGACTGGCCGCCCTGACCCAGGCCGGGCCGGACGTGGAGCGGATGAAGGCCATCTATGATCAACGCCGAAAATACATGATCGCCAGACTGCGCGAGCTGGGTTTTGGCATCAAGGTCGAGCCCACGGGCGCGTTTTATGTGCTGGCCAATGCGAAAAAATATACCAGCGACTCCATGAGCTTCACCTTCGACCTGCTGGAGCGGGCCGGGGTGGGCGTGGCTCCGGGCGTGGATTTCGGACCCGGCGGGGAAGGCTATATCCGTTTTTCCTATGCCAATTCCATCGAGAACATTGAGGAAGGCATGCGTCGCTTGGAAAACTATCTGGGAGGGCTGAAATGAAATTGGTCGAAGTGGCCCTGAACCGGCCGTGCTGTTCCGGCTGCCTGGCCTGCGTGGAACTGGCTCCGGAGATTTTCGCCTACGACGAAGCCGCCCACGTGGCCGTGGTGCTCATGAATCCGTGCGCGGAGGACCTAGCCCGCAAGGCCGCATCCTACTGCCCGGACGATTGCATCGAGATCATCGAATAAACCGGCGAACGCCGGGACAACGAAAGGGACGCTTCGCGGGAGGCGTCCTTTTTTT
>CAYLNA010000103.1:0-6420 GCA_964384665.1 uncultured Desulfovibrionaceae bacterium
CGGGCATCACCGTCAAGCTCTGCGCCGACGGCATGACCATGATCTTCGGCATCGTGGCCAGCTTCCTGTGGTTTCTGGCCACCAGCTACAACATCGGATACATGCGCGGCCTGAAGGAACACGCCCAAACCCGCTACTACTTCTGTTTCGCCATCGCCATCTTCGGCGCGGTGGGCGTGGCCATGAGCGCGAACATCTTCACTCTCTATCTCTTTTACGAGATCATCTCCATCTTCACCTACCCGCTAGTCGCCCATCATCAGGACGAGGAAGGCTACGGCGGGGCGCGCAAGTACATGGTCTACCTCATGGGCACCTCGAAGCTCTTCCTGCTTCCGGCCATGGTCCTGACCTACGTGCTCTGCGGCACCCTCGACTTCCAGCTCGGCGACGTGGTCCACGGCATCTTCCCGGCCGACGCCAACCCGATGCTGGTCCAGCTGACCTACGTGCTCTACATCGCGGGTCTGGCCAAGGCGGCGCTGATGCCCTTCCACAACTGGCTGCCCTCGGCCATGGTCGCGCCCACGCCGGTCTCGGCCCTGCTGCACGCAGTAGCGGTTGTTAAGGCCGGCGTGTTTTCGGTCAGTCGAATCATCCTGTCCGGATTTGGCCTGGAAACCATGAACGCCCTGAACCTGGGCATTCCCACTGCCTATCTGGCGGCCTTCACTATCGTGGTGGCCTCCATCATCGCCCTGACCAAGGATGACCTCAAGGCAAGGTTGGCGTACTCCACGGTCAGTCAGCTGTCCTACGTCATCATCGGCGTGACTATGCTCACGCCCGACGCGGTCACCGGCGGTCTGGCCCACATCGCCCACCACGCCTTCTCCAAGATCACCCTGTTCTTCGCGGCCGGGGCCATCTATGTGGCCACACACAACAAAAAGATCAGTCTCATGGGCGGGTTCGGGCGCAAAATGCCCATCACCTTCGGCATGTTCAGTCTCGCGGCCCTGTCCATGATCGGCATGCCGCCGGTGTGCGGATTCGTGTCCAAATGGTATCTGATCAACGGCGCCATGCAGGCCCATCAGATCATTCTCCTGTGTGCGCTCCTGGGCAGCACGATTTTGAATGCCGGTTACTTCACCCCGATCATCTACCGGGCCTTCTTCATGCCTCCGAGCCCGGAAGTGGACTTTGAGCATTACTCCGAGCCGTCCATGACCATGGTCATCCCCCTGACCATTACGGCCTGCATCAGCGTAACCCTGGGCTTTTTCCCGCAGATCTTCTTCGCCTTCATCAACATTTTCACGAAATTCGGAGGCTAGCCATGGAAACAAGCAAACTTGGCGAACTCCTGGGCAATGCCCGCCAACACCCTGTTTTCTGGAAATATGTCATGTACGCCATCATGGTCGTGCTCGTGGCTTTGAACGTCGTCATCCGGCCGCACCATCCGCACTTCGCCGGAGAGTGGATGCCTGGATTCTGGGCAGTGTTCGCCCTGGCCGCCACCATCGCCATGGTGCGCGCTTGCAAGGGAGCGGCCCACACCTTCCTCGGCAAACAGGAGGGCTACTATGACCGCTAGCTTCCAGCATCCGTCCGTGCCGTTTTTACTGGCGGCGTTGATCATTCCGTTTCTCAAAACGGACAAATACCGCTGGCTGTTGCCCATTCCGGCGGTCATGGCCGTGGCCTCGGTCCTGACCATGCCCCAGGGCGTGCACGGAGCGCTCCACTATCTCGGGCAGATCCTGACCACGGGCCGGGTGGACAGCCTGTCCCTGGTCTTCGCCCACGTCTTCGCCATCCAGTCGGTCATCGGCTTCATCTATGCCCTGCATTTGAAGGACAAGGCCCAGCACGTGGCCGCCAACCTCTACGTGGCCGGCGGATTCGGCTGCGTCTTCGCCGGGGACTATCTGACCCTGTTCCTCTTCTGGGAATTGATGAGCATCGCCTCGACCATGCTCATCTGGCTGAACCGCGCGCCCCGGTCCACGGCCGCCGGCTTCCGCTACTTCCTGTTCCACACCCTGGGCGGGCTGATGCTCCTGGCGGGCATGCTTATCCGCTACAAAACCACGGGCAGCTTCGCCTTCGAAGCCATCGCGCCCGAGGCGGCCCAGTGGTATGACTACCTCATCCTGGCCGGATTCTGCGTCAACGCCGCTGTCGTGCCCCTGCACGCCTGGTTGCCCGACGCCTATCCCCGCGCGACCATCACCGGCGCGGTCTTCATGTCCGCCTACACCACTAAAACGGCCGTGTATGTGCTTCTGCGCGGGTTCTCGGGCTTCGAGGTTCTGGCCATCGGCGGGACCATCATGGCCATCTACGGCGTCTGCTACGCGACCATCGAGAACAACGCCCGGCGCATCCTGTCCTACCACATCGTGTCCCAGGTCGGGTACATGGTCGCCGGCATCGGCATCGCCTCGCAAATGACGTTGAACGGCGCCTGCGCCCATGCCTATGCCCACATCATCTATAAGGGCCTGCTCTTCATGACCACCGGCGCGCTCCTCTACGCGGCCGGCACGGCCAAGCTCTCGGAACTGGGCGGCCTGGTCCGCCGGTTGCCCTGGGTCTTCGTGCTGTACATGGTCGCGGCCGTGTCCATCTCGGGCATGCCGCTCTTCTCGGGCTTCGTTTCCAAGACCATGGTCATCACCGGCGCGGCCGAAGCGCACCGGACCTGGCTGGCACTGGGCCTGGAACTGGCCTCCATCGGAACCTTCCTGTCCGTCGGTCTGAAGCTGCCGTTCTTCGCCTTCTACGCCAAGCCCGACGACATGACCCGCGAACTCAAGCCCATCCCGACCAACATGTACGTGGCCATGGGTCTGGGCGCGGCGCTGTGCTTCATCATCGGCGTGCAGCCCCAGCTGCTCTACAAGCTCCTGCCCTTCCCGGTGGAATACGAGCCCTACACCGCTTGGCATGTACTCCAGATCTCCATCCTGCTCGGATTCACGGGCCTGGGCTTCGCCCTCATGGTCAAGCGCCTGACCCCAGCAGCCAAGCAAAATCTGGATTTCGAGTTCTTCTACATCTGGATCGGGCGCATCTTCCTGGTCATCTGCAAATACCCCTTCGCCGTGGTCGATGCGTGGTGGAGCGACGTCTACCGCTGGGTCGGACTGAAAGGTCTGCTCATCGGCGGCAAGTTCACCAGTCTTTTCGACTGGCATGTCATCGACGGCATCCTTGATGGCAGCGCCCTGGGCGTGCGCGGCATCGGCCGCCGCACCGCGCTGACCATCAACGGCAAGATCCAGGATTATATCGCGGGGGCCGTGCTTCTGGCCTGCGGCATCACGGCCGTGGTCATGATCGTGGCTCTTCTGCGCTAACTTCGAATCAAGGAAGATTTTATGACTCACTCAACCTTTCCGGTCCTGAGCACGCTCATCTTCTTCCCCTTGAGCGCGTCCCTGGCTCTGCTGGCGGTGAAGGACGAGGTCCAGATCCGCAAGCTGACCCTGGCGGCGGGCTTGCTGGAGCTGCTCTTCGCCCTGCCGCTTCTGGGCTTCGACCTGTCCTCGGGCAGTTTTCAGTTCGAGGAAAAGATGGCCTGGGTGCCCCAGTGGGGCCTGACCTTTCATCTCGGCGTGGACGGCATCAGTCTGCTCATGGTTCTGCTGACCGTGGCCCTGCTGCCCCTGTGCGTGCTCTGTTCGTGGAACTACATCTCCAAGCGGATCAAGGAGTTTCACGTAGTCCTGTTGCTCATGACCTCGGCCTGCGTGGGCGTGTTCGTGGCCCTGGACTTCGTGCTCTTCTACATCTTCTGGGAAGCCATGCTCGTGCCCATGTACCTGCTCATCGCGGTCTGGGGCGGGCCCAACAAACGCTACGCATCCATCAAGTTCTTCCTGTACACCCTGGCCGGGTCCACCCTGCTCCTGGTGGCCATCATCGCCTTCTATGCGGCCGGCGGAACCTTCTCCATTCCGGAACTGATGACCAAGCAGTTCAGCTCCGAACTGCAATTCTGGGCCTTCCTGGCCATGGCTCTGGCCTTCGCCATCAAATGCCCCATGTTCCCCTTCCACACCTGGCTCCCGGCGGCCCACGTCGAGGCACCCACGGCCGGGTCCGTGCTGCTGGCCTCGGTTCTGCTGAAGATGGGCACTTACGGCTTCCTGCGCTTTTGCCTGCCGCTCACGCCCGAGGCCTGCATCACCTTCGCGCCGGTCATGATTGGTCTGTCCATCGCCGGCATTCTGTATGGCGGTGTCATCGCCCTGGGCCAGAAGGACATGAAAAAGCTCATCGCCTATTCCTCGGTGGGGCACATGGGCTTCGTCACCCTGGGCATCTTCCTCTTCAACCAGCGCGGCGTGGAAGGGGCCATCATGCAGATGCTCAACCACGGCATCACCACCGGCGGGCTGTTCATGCTCGTCGGCGCGGTCTACGAACGCAGCCACAGCCGCGAGATCGCGGACAACATGGGTCTGGGCAAATTCCTGCCGGCCTACATGTTCTTCTTCGGGCTGTTCTCGCTGTCGTCCCTGGGCTTTCCCGGCACCAACTCCTTCGTGGGCGAGGCCCTGGTCCTGGTCGGCGCGTTCCAGAACAGCTTGGTCGTTGGCGCCCTGGCCATCCCCGGCGCCATGCTGGCCGCGGCCTACATGCTGCGCCTCTTGCAGAAGCTGGCCTGGGGTGAACCGAGCATGGGCGCGAAATTCGCGGATCTGGACCGCCGCGAATGGTTCTACCTCGCGCCCCTGGCCGTGTTCGTCTTCTACATCGGCTTGGCTCCGACCCTGACCCTCAAGGTCATGAGTCCGTCCATCGAAACCCTGCTCAAGGACTTCTCGGCCAAGACCTCGGCCGTGGCCGACATCTCCAAGCCCAACCTGCTCTTGGCCCAATCTCCGGCTCCGGCCGGCAAGGAGGCGCGGCAATGATCCTCACCCTACTCCCTGAAGCCCTGCTCCTGCTGCTCGTCGTCGTCCTGTTCGTGCAGGTCGTGCGCAAACCCGGCCAGGATCTGGCCGCGCGCTGGCTGCCCTGGGCCTGTTTGGGCGTCCTGGCCGCGGCCGGGGCCAGCATCGGCCAGACCGCCCTTGTTTTCGGCAACACCTACCAGATCGATCCGCTCTCGCAGTTCATGAAAGTGGCCATCGCCATCGGACTGTTCATGGCCGTGACCAACGCCAAGGGGCAGGCCACGCTGAAGGAACCGGTGCGCGCGGACTATTACCTGCTGCTGTGTCTCTCCGCCTGGGGTCTCATGATGCTGGCCAGCTCCGTGGAGCTGATGACCATCTACATCGCCCTGGAAATCTCGTCCTACGCGCTTTATGCCCTGATTCCCCTGCGGGCCGGCGACAAGCGCGCGGCCGAGGCCGGCATCAAGTACATACTCTTTGGCGCGGCGGCCACGGCCATCTCGCTGTACGGGTTCGCCTACATCACCGCCGCCCAGCAAACGACCTTCCTGGCCGAACTCATGGCCAAGCCGTGGGATTTCGCCACCAATCCCGGGGCACTGATCGGTCTGGTCATGTTCATGGCCGGATTCATGTACAAGCTGGCCCTGTTCCCGTTCCACTTCTGGTGTCCGGACGTCTACCAGGGCGCGAGCAACGAGACGGCCGCCTTCGCCGCCACCTTGCCCAAACTCGGGGCCGTGGTTGTTTTGGTGCGGCTGGCGGCGTTGCTGGTGCCGGGACAGGCGGCCATGACCATCCTGGCCATTCTGGCCGCCGTGTCCATGACCTTTGGCAACCTCTCGGCCCTGGCCCAGGACGACGTGAAGCGCATGCTCGGCTATTCGTCCATCGCCCATGCCGGCTACGTGGTCATCGGCTTGGTGGCGGGCACGACCGATGGTCTAGCCTCGGCCGCGTTCTATGCCCTGGTCTACATTCTCATGAACCTGACCTGCTTTTGGGTGGTCTGCCATCTGTCCAAGGACGGCCGGAACATGCACTACGCCGATCTGGACGGCCTGCACCGGCGCAGTCCGGCCCTGGCCTTTGTCCTGGCCGTGGCCGCCTTCTCCCTGGTGGGCCTGCCGCCCACGGCTGGATTCATGGGCAAGCTCTTCCTGCTCACGGCGGCCTGGGGGCATGGCTATGACTGGCTGGTCATCATCGCGGCCCTGAACACGGCCATTTCCATCTACTTCTACCTGAGCTTGGTCCGCCATGCCTACACCCACGACCCGGCGGCCGAACTCGCGCCGGCCAAGGACGGCGGCTTGGCGCTTGGCACGGTGTTCGCGGCGGTGATCCTGCTCCTCGGCATCATGCCCGCGCCGGTCTACGATCTGGCCGTCAAGGCGGGCCAGGCGCTTCTCCCCTAGTCTCCTCCTCCCCTCCATGAAGAAAGCCCCCGCGATATCGCGGGGGCTTTCTTCATGCTTCGAACATCGTGGACCCCAGTCTACGCCCTTACAGCAAATATTTCACACCCTCGCAGCGGGCGAAGGCTTGGGTCAGGCCGTCG
>CAYLNA010000104.1:0-6374 GCA_964384665.1 uncultured Desulfovibrionaceae bacterium
CCAGGACTTCATGGACCCGGAAATTTACGCGGACTTCGTCATCGAGGCCAAGGAGCATCTGGACACCATCGAGCCGACCCTGCTCGAATTGGAGCAGACGCCCGATAACCTGGGGCTTTTGGACGAAATTTTCCGGCCCATGCACTCCTTGAAGGGCGCGTCCGGTTTTTTGGGGCTGAACCGCATGAACCGCCTGGCCCACAAGGGCGAGAGCGTGCTGGACGAGCTGCGCAAGGGCAAGATGCGGGTCACGCCGGAAATCATGGATCTGATCCTGAAGACCACGGACATGCTCAAGGAGATGATCGAATGCCTGGAGGAGCATGGGCATGAGGGGGAGGGCAATATCGAATCCCTCATCGCGGCCCTGGAGGATTTGCTCTCCGGCGCTCCGGCTCCGGCCGTGACCGTGACCGTGGCCGCGCCAGCGCCCGCGGCCTGCGCCGTGCCCGGGATGTATCGGCTGTCTCTCAAGGATGCCCCGGAGCTTCCGGCCTATGCCCTGACCGTGGTCAACGAAGAGCATCTGAATGATTTCCTGGAGGAAGCCCAGGACACCATCGCGGCCCTGAACGAGGCCCTGGTCCGGGCCGAGCAGGATCCGACCGACACGGAGCTGATCAACGACCTCTTCCGGTTCTTCCATAATTTCAAGGGCAATTCCGGCATCATCGGACACGTGGAGCTGAACGCCCTGACCCACGAGGCTGAAACCCTGCTCAACGGCGTGCGCAAGGGGGATTTTCAGCTTTCGCGCGGGGCCGTGGATCTGTTGCTGTCCGTGGTCGACGGCCTGGAAGAGCTGCTCCGGCGCATCGATCCGCGAACCGGGCAGACCACGCCGGTGGACACCTCGACCCTGGTCGAGGCTCTGCAGGCGGTGCAGGCCTTTGGCTGCGCGCCGGATTGCGCGGGCGAGATTCCGACCGCCTCGGCCTCGCCGGCTCCGGCTCCAGCCGCGTCGTCCGAGACCGCAGGAAGCGTCGATCCCGAGGACCTGGCCATTTTCGAGCAGACCGTGGCCCAGCAGATGGAAAACATGACCTTGGCCCTGTCCGTCCTGGCCAAGGAGCCCGGGCAGACGGAGTACGTCGACGCCTTGTACCGATCCCTGTCTTCCCTGCGGAATTCCGCCGCCTACATGAACCTGGAGGACCTGCGCGTCTATGCCGAGCGCACGGCCGGCTTGGTTCGTCAGGCGCGGGATACGGGCCTCGATTTTTCGCTCATGGTCGGGATGCTCGAACAGGAAGTGGGCATCCTGGAGGAAATGGTCGGCAAGGCGCTGGACACGCTGAAGAGCGCCCCGCCCGCGCCGCTTGCTCCGCCCGCGTCGGTCGTTTCGGCCGCGCCCCTGGCGGAGGTCGTCGCCAAATCCGCCGCGCCCGCTGTCCGGGCGGACGAGGAGGGCGAGGAGCGGGACGATGTCCAGAAAACGGCCAAGGACAAATCCAAGAAAACCTCGTCCACCATCCGCGTGGACCACGCCAAGCTCGACCATCTGATGAATCTGATCGGCGAGCTGATCATCAACCGCAACCGCTTCGCCATGCTCGCCAAGGCTCTGGAGGCGGGCGAGGACGGCCACGCCATCGCCCAGCATCTGACCGAGACCACATATTCCATGAACCGCATTTCCGACGATCTGCAGGATACCATCATGCACGTGCGCATGGTGCCGGTGCAGACGGTCTTTTCCAAATTTCCGCGTCTGATCCGCGATTTGAGCCGCAAATCCGGCAAAAAAGTGGAGTTGATCACCGAGGGCGAGGAGACCGAACTGGACAAAAGCGTGGTCGAGGTCATCGGCGATCCTCTCGTGCATTTACTGCGCAATTCCGTGGACCACGGCTTGGAATCCGCCGAGGGCCGGGCCGGCGCCGGCAAGCCGGAAACGGGCCGGGTCTGGTTGCGGGCCTTCCACAAGGGCAATTCCGTGCTGATCGAGGTCGAAGACGACGGCAAGGGCATCGATCCCGACGTCATGCGCCGCAAGGGCGTCGAGAAGGGCCTTATCACCGAGGACGAGGCCCGGACCATGGACGACCGCGCCGCCCGCGAACTGATCTTCGCGCCGGGATTTTCCACGGCGGCCCAGATCACGGATATTTCCGGACGCGGAGTGGGCATGGACGTGGTTCGGAACAATATCAAGGAACTCAAGGGCAGCGTGCAGGTCCAGTCCGAGGTCGGCAAGGGCACGAAATTCACCCTGACCCTGCCCCTGACCCTGGCCATCATCGACGCCCTCATGGTCCAGGTGGCCGGGAACACCTATGCCATTCCGCTGGACGCGGTGTCCGAGACGACCAAGATCTCGGCGGTCAAGATCAACGAGATCAACCGCCGCAAGGCCACGACCCTGCGCGGGGACGTGCTCGGCCTGGTCGATCTGGGCGAGATTCTCGACCTGCCCGTCTCCACGGAATCGCGCGATCTTTTGCCCGTGGTCATCATCAATATCAACGACCGCCGCCTGGGGCTCATCGTGGATCAGCTTCTGCAACGCCAGGATGTGGTCATCAAGTCCATGGGCGATTACCTGGGCGACATCCAGGGCATCTCCGGCGCGACGATCATGGGTGATGGCAGTGTCATTCTGATTCTCGATCCCCATGAAATCTATCGCATCGCCACGGCGAAGACTCTTGCCTAGTCCGTTCCCGGCCCAGCGGCCGCTTGTTCCGCGCGCATGAAGTCCTTCATCCTCTCCGCCCGGCAGACGCCGATTCGTCTCGACAAGGCCCTGGCCCAGGAAACCGGGCTGGGCCTGCGGCGTTGCCGCGACCTTATCGACCGTCATTTGGTGACGGTCGATGGCCGGGCCGCGCGCAAGGGCGATCTGGTCCGGGCCGGCCAGCGTGTTGGCCTGACCCCGGAGTCGGAACCGGGTGTCGCGTCCTGCCCCGAAATCACCATCGTGACCCGCGACGATCATTTCGCCGCCCTGGCCAAGCCTGGCGGCCTGCACACAGTGGCCGGCCGGGAGGGGGCCTGCCTGGAGGCGTTGCTGCCGAGTCTGGGCCTCGCGGGGTGGCGGCTGGTCAACCGTCTCGATCAGCCGACGTCCGGCCTGGTGTTGGCCGCAGCCAGCGCCGAGGACGAGGTCGCCTACAAGGCGTGGCAGAACCAGGGGTTGGTCCGCAAATGGTATCTGGCCCTGGCCCACGGCGCGGTGGGGGAATTGGAACTGCGCGGACGCATTCTCGACGCCAAGCGGACCGTGGTCCGGGTCACGGAGGACGTCGACGACCGCCCGCGCTGGACCCGGGTCTGGCCTCTTGTCGCCGTGGGAAACGACACCCTGGTCTTGGTGCGCATCCTCAAGGGACGCCGCCACCAGATCCGCGCTCACTTGGCCCATGCCGGCCATCCGCTCCGGGGTGACCGCGTCCATGGCCTGGGCGAGCCGGGCGGGCTTTTTCTGCACCATTGGCGGGTGGACATGCCCGTTTTTTCCGCCGTCGCGCCGCCCGCATGGCCGGAGATCGACCCGGTTCTGCTCGAATCCGCACGGAGTTTGGCGACTTCTCTTGCCTCGTGAATCTTGCCGAAAACTAGGCAAGCTTCCGACTTCCTGGTAGGGCTTGCATCGAGCCGTCACGTTTTCGAGCGAGGAACATGATGACAGAGGATGGAAGACCATACGTCGGGGAACTTGCCAGCGCTCGGGAGCGAATCGCGGAGCTGGAGCGGCGCTTGGAGTCGACGAGCCGGCGCGGCGAGGCTCAACTGCGGGCCATCGTCGACAACCTGCCGGGCGGGAGCGTGTATCTGTTCGACCGGGATCTTCGCTTCGCGCGGGCGGGCGGCATGGCCTTTCGGGAAGCCGGCCTGACCAGGGCGCTGGTCGAGGGTCGCACCCTGTCCGAGGTTTTTCCGCCCGAGGTCTGCGCGCGTCTGGCCGAATTCGTCCCTGGCGTGTTCGAGGGACGGGAGTTCTGCACGGAGGCGGACTTCGCCGGCCGTGTTTTTTCGGTTCATGTCACGCCGGTGCGCGACGACGAGGGCGTGGTCACTCACGGCTTGGCCTTCACCATGGACTGCACGGAGCGCAAGCAGGCCGAGGCCGAGTTGCGTTTGCACGCCGAACGGTACCGGATTCTGACCACGAACGTGGAGGACATCATCTGGGCCGTGGACGAGGAGGCCCGCGTGACCTTCATCAGCCCGTCGGTGACCAGGGTTTTGGGCTATGCGATGGAGGACATCGAGGGCCAGCCGCTGACGGCCCTGATGTCGCCGGACACCCTGCGTGTCTTTTCGGCGGTCCGGGACGCGCGGCGGGTGCGGGAGGCCAGGGGCGAGCACGACACCGACACCAAGGTCTGGCGTTTTGAATTGCTGCACAAGGACGGAAGTTTGGTCTGGACCGAGACCCTGACCACGCCGATCCGGGCCGCCACCGGAAAATATCTGGGCCTGATCGGGATCACCCGCGACGCCACGGCCCAGGTCCGCATCCAGCAAGCCCTGGAACAGGCCAAGGACGCCGCCGTGTCCGCCAGTCGGGCCAAATCCGAGTTTCTGGCCAACATGAGCCACGAGATCCGCACGCCGCTCAACGGCATCATGGGCATGCTCCAACTGCTGCAATCCACCCCGCTCAACGCCGAACAATCCGAATTCGTGGAAACCGCCCTGGCCTCCAGCCGGGGGCTGCTGGGCGTCATCGGCGACATTCTGGACTACTCGCGCATGGAAGCCGGAAAGACCGCCATCACGGCGGATTGGTTCGATCTGCGGCGGATGGTGGAGTCGGTTTTCGGGTCCTTCCAGGCGCAGGTCCGCGAGAAGGACCTTGCCCTGACGGCCGAGATCGCCCCCGACATGCCGGGGAACATCCTGGCCGATCCGACCCGTGTGCGGCAGATCCTGACCAACCTCGTCGGCAACGCGGTCAAGTTCACGCCAGCTGGGCGGATCGAGGTCGCGCTTTCGATCGCGCCGGCATCCGAGGAGGGCATGTCCACTTTGCATGTTCGGGTCCGCGACACCGGGATCGGCATCCCCCGGAATGCGTGTGACCGTCTGTTCGAGCCCTTTGTCCAGGCCGATGGGGCGTTCACGCGACACTACCAGGGAACCGGGCTGGGGTTGAGCATTGTCCGGCGCTTGCTGACGTTGATGGGCGGCGACGTCGAACTGCGCAGCACGGAAGGGCGGGGCACGGAGGTGAGTTTTTCCCTGCCGGTGCGGGTGCGGCCGGAGCGGAGGGAGAAGAGCGTGGACCCGGTTGCCGCGGCGAGCGCGGAGGTTGGCCGGGGGGTGAGCATCCTGCTTGTCGATGACGATCGCTTCAGCGAAAAGATGCTGGGGACCTTGCTCCGGGGACGAGGATTCACGGTCACCGGCGTCTACAATGGACGCCAGGCCTTGGATGCGCTGCGGGCCAGGGCCTATGACGCCGTCATCATGGATATCCAGATGCCGGAGTTGGACGGCCTGACGGCCACGCGCATCATCCGCGCCGATCCCGACTTCGCCCATGTCGCGCGTATCCCCTTGGTCGCCCTGACGGCGCACGCCATGCACGGCGACCGGGACAAGTTCTTGGCCGCGGGCATGGACGCCTATCTGTCCAAGCCCGTGAACATGCGGGAATTGCTGGATGTGGTCGAAATGGTGATCAAACGGCGCGGCGGTTAGGGCCGCGCCGGGTCAATCGAAGAGCGCGCTGGCGAATTCCGGGCCCGAGAAGGGGCGCAGATCCTCCATTTTTTCGCCCAGGCCGACAAAACTGATCGGGATGCCGAATTCCAGGGCGATGGCCACGATGATGCCGCCCTTGGCCGTGCCGTCGAGCTTGGTCAGCACGATCTCGTCCACGGGCGAGGCCTGGGAAAAGAGCTTGACCTGGGACAGGGCGTTCTGGCCCGTGGTCGCGTCCAGGACCAGGATGGTCCGGTGGGGCGCGCCTTCGAGTTTCTTGCCGAGGACCCGATTGATCTTCTTCAATTCTTCCATCAGGTTGTGCTTGGTTTGCAGCCGTCCGGCCGTGTCCACGAAGACCAGATCGTAGCCTTCCTTCATGGCGTGGTCCACGGCCTCGAAGGCCACGGCCGCCGGGTCGCTGCCGTGGGCCTTGGCGTAGAAGCCCGCGCCGACCCGCTTGGACCAGACCTGCAACTGCTCGATGGCCGCCGCCCGGAACGTGTCGCCGGCCGCCACCAACACCTTGCGGCCCTGCATCTGGGCGCGGTGGGCGAGCTTGGCGATGGTCGTGGTCTTGCCCGCGCCGTTGACGCCGACCATGAGCACCACTTCGGGCGGTTGCGCGACCGGGATCTCCTTGGCCTCGACGAAGACCGCGATCAGTTCTTCCTTGAGCAGGGCCTTGAATTCGGCCGCGTCGCGGGTTCCGGCCTTGCGCA
>CAYLNA010000105.1:0-2435 GCA_964384665.1 uncultured Desulfovibrionaceae bacterium
TAGCGGTCCAGGGCCAGACAATACAGATGATATTGGAGAAAATAGTGGTTCTCGGCCATGGCCTGTTCCAGGGCATCACGCGTGTAGTGGCCGGGCGTGGGGCCGAGCCAGTTGGATTTCCAGTCCAGCAGATAGAAGCGTCCCTGGCTGCGCACGACCAGATCCATGAACCCGGTCATGAACCCCTGGCGCGGCTCGAAGCGCAGACTGTCCATGCGCGTCGGCAGTTCCGGCGGCAGAACATGGGCCGCGTCGCGGTAGGCGCTGGCCAGGGTTTCGGGGGTGACGGGGCGCAGCGGAAACAGAAATTCCAGCTCCACCATCCGGTCCGCCGGGCCGATGTCCTTCAGGCTGAATCCGTCCAGATCAGCCGCCAGAACGTGGCCGACCATGGTTTCGACCACGGGCGACCAGGACTGGTCCAGGCCGAACTGGCCGAGGCCCTGGCGCACGGCCGGGGCGATGGTCGCGGGCCGGGCGAAGTCCACCAGTTCGAAGATCCGGTGCAGGCAGGACCCGGCCGTGGCTCCACGCGGAAAGCGGGCCACGGTCATGTCCTCGGGCTGATCGCCGGGGGCGTCGGCCTCGTCCAGACCCGGCGGCAGGGCGTGGGCCAGACCGCGCGTCAGGCCGGAAAAGCTGGCCAGCCCAAAGCCGGGGCCAAGGGTGCGCGTCCAGGGCCGGGGGGCCAGCGTGTCCCGTTCCTCTGTGTGGTCCGGGACCGGCGTCGGGACCAGATCGGGCAGGTCGGCCACGTCCAGCTCCGGTCCGGCCAGACGGTCCAGATCGGCGCGCACGTCGTCTTCCGAAATATCCTTCCAGATCAGATTTCCGGCCTCGTCGGCGCGGTGGCCGTGAAAGAGCCAGGCCGGACCCGAGGTCTCGCTTTTGTTGAACCGGCCCCAGACGAGGTAGCAGCGGCAGGCGGCCCTGGTCAGGGCCACGTAGGTCAGGCGGATCAGCTCGGCCTGGGCCTCGCCCTGGGCGGCGCGCTGCCGCTCCTCCAGCCGGTCCGAGCCCAGATCCAGAACCAGCCCGTCCTCATGGGCCAGGGCCTGGCCGGGATCGGTCTTGGCCTCCTTGTACAGGAAAGGGCAGAAGACGACCGGATATTCCAGGCCCTTGCTCTTGTGGATGGTCACGATGCGCACGGCGTCGCGGTCCGAGTCCAGGCGCAGCTGGAATTCCTCCCGCCGGTTGGAGGCCAGTTGGCGGGCGAACCAGATGGTCAGCGCGCCCATGGAGGCCCGCGTCTCGCGCTCCCGGCCATGCAGGATTTCCAGGCAATGCAGGATGTTGGTCATGCACCGTTCCCCGCCGGGCTGGGCCAGGAGCCGGGGGCGGGCGCTCGTTTCGGCCAGCATCCGGCCCATGGCGGCCATGACGCCCTGACGCAGCCACAGTCCGTGCCAGGCGGCCAGACGCTCCACCCACTGGTCCTGGGCCGGGCCGTCCTCGTCGAGGCGGCGCAGCCGGTCCGCGTCAAGGCCCAGGATGCGCGTGGCCAGGGCCGTGCGCACCAGGGCCGGGCGCTGGTATTCGGCCACGGCCCGGAGCACGGCCAGCAGATCGCGGGCCTCGGCGCTCTCGAAAACCGAGGCCGAATGGGCCAGGACGCTGTGGATGTTCTGATCGCGCAGGGCGCGGTGCAGGGCGTCGCCCTGGCGGTGGGTTTCCACCAGAATGGCGATGTCTCCGGGCAAAAGCGCGCGCCCGCCCAGGCGGATGCGGCCTTGGGCCGCTCCGGCCAGGAGGCGGGAGATTTCGGCCGTGACGGCGGCGCGGATGCGGGGCGCGGCCTTGCCCTTGGCGAGGGGTTTTTCGGTCCAGGCGCGGGCGTGCCAGATGGTCAGGGCCGGGGCGGGCTGGTCGTCCTCGGTCAGGCGGATGAAGTCTTTGTCCGGCCAGCCCACGTCGTGGTAGCCGATGCCCGGATCACGGAACGGGTTGGCCCAGGCTCCGAAAACGGCGTTCACGGCCTGGATCAGCTCCGGGGTGGAGCGGAAATTGGTGCCCAGGGTCAGGCCGCGATCACACTGACGGCCGGCGCGCAGGTAGGTGGCCAGATCCGCGCCGCGAAAGGAATAGATGGCCTGCTTGGGATCGCCGATCAGAAAAAGGCGGTGGTCCTGGCCGAACAGGCGGAAAAATATGGCGTATTGCAGGCTGTCCGTGTCCTGAAATTCGTCGATGAGCGCCGCCTGGTACTGGGAGCGGGCCGCCTGGACCAGGGTCGGATTGTCCACGGCCCGGCGCATGGCCTTGAGCAGATCGTCGAAGCCCTGGACGTTGCGCTGTTTTTTGCGCCGGTCCAGCTCCGTCTCCAACCCGGCCAGGAAATCCCGGCGCAGGGCCACGCATAGGGCGTCCAGAGCCTGGATCAGAGCCGCGCGTGACGCCAGCAATTCATCCACCAGCTCAAAGACGCGGTGGGT
>CAYLNA010000105.1:2535-6287 GCA_964384665.1 uncultured Desulfovibrionaceae bacterium
TCGGACAGGTCCGGCTCCAGGGTCGTGTCGAACAGGGCCTGGCATTCGAAGCCGTTCTTGGTCAGCATGCGCTGGCAAAAGCCGTGGATGGTGAAGATCTGGGCCAGATCGAAATTGCGGGCCGCCGCGTGCAGCAGAATGGCCGCGTCGGTATCGCGCCAATCGTCCCAGAGGTGGGCCTCGAAGGGCTTTTGGGCGGCATCGGGCCGGTCCGGGCTTTCGAGCAGCAGGGCCGTTTCGGTCAGGCGCTTGCGGATGCGGCCGCGCAGTTCCTCGGTGGCCGCCTCGGTGAAGGTCACCACCAGAATCTGGTCCACGGTCAGCCGCCGTTCCAGGAGCAGACGCAGGAAGAGGCCGGTCAGGGTGTAGGTCTTGCCGGTGCCGGCGCTGGCCTCGATCAGGGTCGCGCCGTCCAGGGGGGCGGAGCGCAGGTCCAGGGGCTCATGCGTCATGGTTGCCTCCCAGAAGCGGTCCGTAGACCTGTTCGGTCACGGTCATGAATTCCTCCCAGTCCGGGTCCTGATCGCGGTAGGCCAGAGCCAGGGCCGGATCGTCGCGTTCCGGGGTCACATGCATAGTTCCCTCCCAGGCGGTCAGGGCCGCGTCCAGGCTCGTGTCCCGGTCCTTTCCGGCCCGGCGTTTCTCGGCAAAGGCCAGGGAGGCGCGGGGCAACAGGGGCAGGGGAGCGGTCATGCCCCGGCGGTACAGTTCGGTCAGTTCGCTCAAAGTCCGGGCGGCCGTGGCCCGGTCCAGATCCGGGGCGCGGAAGATCCCGTCCTTGGCCACGTGCGCGGCCGTGACGGACAGCCCCGCAGCCCGCGCCGCCAGGTATGCCACCCACAGCCGGAGCAGGTCCGGTCCCTTGGTCTTGGCCGGACGGGCGGTGACGATGCGGTCCGCGTGGGTGATGACCCGGCCCGTGATGCGGCCCGTGGCGCGGGGCTCGTCCGGTTCGATGCTCAGGTCATGGAACACGGGTTCGGCCCCGCCCTGCTCGGCCCGCACTGTTTCGGCCAGGGTCCGGGCCTGGGACAGAAGTTCGGCGCTGGCGTCGCGTCCGGCCGGACCGGGCGGCAGGATCTGCCAGGCCCGCAGGCGTTCGGCCAGGCGCGCGTCGTCCGCCCCGTCCAGGCCGGCCTGATCCAGGCTGGCCTGATTCAGGTTGGTCTGGTCCAGACAGGCTTCAAGCAGGTCCTGGCCCAGGCCGTAGCCGTCCAGGCCGTCCGGCGCGGCCAGGGGTTCCTCGTCCAGGATTTCGTCTTCGGGCCGGTCCGGGCGTACGCGGAGTCGGGCCAGGAGATGGCGGACCGGATGGGCCAGAAAGCGGGTCAGCTCAATCAGGTCGACTTCGTCCAAATCCACGGCTTCCCCCGCTGTCGCCGGAAAGAAGGGCGCGGCTTGGGGCTGGCCGCACAGGGCCTGGGCGGCCCGGCAATTCTGGACGGAATGGGAAAAGAGGTTCCCGTCCGGCCGGAAATAGTCGGGGTGAAAGGCCTGCAAGCGGTGTTTGATGGTCAATTCTTCGGATGGCTTGCCGCCGCGCACGGTGTAGCGGCTGTCCAGGTAGTCGAACAGTTCCGCCACCAGGACCGAGGGCGGAGCCTGGGCGTTGTCGGTCTGGGACAGACCCGGATAGGTCAGGATGAGGGTATCGCGGGCCGAGACGAGGCTTTCCAGAAACAGATAGCGGTCGTCGTCGCGGTGGTTGCGGTCGCCGGGGCGGGGGCTGGCGGCCATGAGGTCGAAGCCCGGCGCAATGTCCTGGCGCGGGAAGCCGGTGGAGGACAGGCCCGTCAGACAGATGACCTTGAAGGGAATGGCCCGCATGGGCTTGAGGCCGCAGAAGGTCAGGCCCGAGGCCAGAAAACCGCCCTCGGCTCCGGCCTCGTCCAGGCGGGAGCGCAGCAGGTGGAGCATGGTCCGGCTGTCGGTTTGAAGCTGCTCCGCGCCGGCGGCCATGGCCTCGGTCAGGTCGGTGATGGCCGCGCGGATGGCCAGCACGGTCTCGGCCGTGTCCCGGTCCTGGGGGAAGAACGTATCCACCAGCCAGTGCAGGCGCTCCCGCCACTGACCGGCCGTGCCCGGCGCGCCCAGTTTGGTCCACAGGTCGCGCAGGCGGTCCAGGAATCCGGCCAGCCGCCCGAGCAGAACCTGATCCGCGCTGGAGAGGGGCCCCAGGGGAGCCACGCCGGCCACCGGGTCCGGGGCGGGTCCGGTCATGTATCCCAGGAAGAGCCGGGCCAGGCCGCTTTCCCAGGTGTTCTGGGCGTGCTCGGCCAAGCCGGCCTCGGCCCGGAAGGTCCGGTCCGCGCCCCAGCGGATGCGGGCCGTCCGCACCCAGTCCTCGATGCGGGCGCAGTCGGCTTCGTCCAGGTCCAGCAGGTCGCGGATGGCCGGGGTCTCCAGCAGGGCCAGGACGCGCGAGGCCTCGAAGCGGTGCTGGCCGAACTCCATCAGGTCCGTCAGCAGCCGCACCTGCCGGGCCGCGCGGGACGGCCGGCGGTCGGCGATGGAAAAGGGCAGGGCCTGGGCCGGATCATCGGGGCAGCCGAACACGGCCTGGATGAAGGGGGCGTAGGTCTCGATGTCCGGGTTCATGATCAGGATGTCGCGCGGTTCCAGGCTGGGATCGCGTTGCAGCAGATCGAGGAGCAGCTCGCGCAGCACCTCCATCTCGCGCAGGGGGCTGTGGCAGCAGTGGAGCTGGATGGAGGCGTCGTCCAGGTCGGCATCCGGGCCGGGCTCTTCCTCAAGACGCGCCGGGTCGAGCAGGTCCTCGCGCAGGTGCTCAAGCAGGGTGCCCGGCGCTGGATTGTCACGGTACAGGGGCAGTTCCTCCACGCCGCCGGAGGTCAGCAGCTCGTGAAAATCGCGGCCCAGCGCGCCCAGGCTGGCCAGGGGGGTCATATCCTCGGGCCGGACCTCGGCCGTGACGCCGTTTTGGGCCAGGCGGCGGTAGTCGCGCAGGTGTTCACGCTTTCCGGCCAGATCGCCCCAGTACTGGCGGCAGGGGCTCAAGAGAAAGACATGGACCGGGATGCGCCGGGACAGGGCCAGGAGCAGATCCAGATAGCTCGGGGGCAGGGTCGAGATGCCAAAGACCGTCAGGCGCGGGGGCAGGCCGTCCGCGCCCCGGCCATGGGTCAGGGCGTCCATGGTCCGCCGCAGCAGGGCCGCGCGGTGCCCCGCTTCAAAGCCCTGGGCCACCTCCCGCCACAGCCGGGCCTGCCAGCGCTCGGCGGCCAGATGCGCGTCCTGGCGCAAGTCGCCGCACGCCTGCCCCTGCTCCCAGTGCGTGGCCCAGAGGGGTCGGAAAATCAGGTACTGGTCAAAATGATAGGCGATTTTTTCGGCCAGCTGGACCAGCCCGAGGGGGTCGCCGTCCGCGAGATAGGCCTTGATGGGCGCGAATTCCGGCTCGTCGGCCAGACCGGGCAAGAGGCCGACGATGCGCCAGAGCATGCGTTCCTTGCTCAGGGCGTAGTCCGGAGACAGGTCCGGCAGCAGGGACCGGGCCAGCTCGTAGGCAAAGGCCACGGGAAAGGGAAAGCGGGCGTTGGCCCAGACCCCGAGTTCCCGCGCCAAGTGCATGGACACCCAACGCTGCATGCCGCCGGACTGGACCAGAATGGTCTCGGGCGTCATGGGGTCCAGGGGCTTGGCCACGATCCCGGCCAGAATCTGGGCCAGGTAGTCGAGGCGGTTCGAGGTGTAGAGAAGAAGATTGTGCATGGGCGTGTTTCCGGTTTTGG
>CAYLNA010000106.1:0-6249 GCA_964384665.1 uncultured Desulfovibrionaceae bacterium
AAAAGACCAGAGGCAGGCCCATGAGGGCGATGGTCAGCCCGACCTGGGCCGCGCCGCCGACAAAGACCGGCCGCTTAAGCCGGATCAGTTCGTCCAGGGACAACTCCATACCGATGACGAACAGGAGCAGAATGACGCCGATCTCGGCGAACATCTCGACCTCGTGGGACGCTCCGACCAGCCCCAGACAGTGCGGACCGGCCAGAATGCCGGTGATCAGGAAGCCGATGATGGTCGGAACGCGCAACCGGTGGCTGGCCACGATGACCGCGCTGGACAGACCGAAAACCATGACCGCATCGGCCAGAATGGGGATTTCGACGCTCATGTTCCTCCTCGAAAACGCTTTGGAAGAGACGACCCTCGGTCCGTGACCAAAAGGCATGAAAAAACCGGCCAGACCACGCGGACCGACCGGCTCAAAGGTAGGAAAGGAAAGCGGGGAAGTCTAGCCGAAGACGGCCAGAATGTATTTACCGCCCGTGCCAAGGATGATCAGACACAGCATGGCCTTGATGATCCGGGCCGGAACGTGCTTTTGGAGTCTGGCCCCGCAGTACATGCCGGCCATCCCGCCCAGGCCGAACAGAATGCCCAGGCCCCAGTCCGGAGCAATGGACTGCCCGGCATGAACAACGGCCAACATCTCGTAAAAGGCCACTCCGGCCACGGACGTGACCAACGTGCCCATGAGGGCCGCGCCAGCCACTGTATAGACAGGCAACCCGCAGATGGAGACAAAAAACGGAGCCACGATGGAGCCGCCGCCAATGCCGTACGCACCGCCAACGACGCCGACCGCGAGGCAGAGCACAAATATGGTCATGGTCGAACAGGCGTGGGTTTCACCGGCAAACTCATAGCTGATGCGGACCATGGAAAATTCCGTGACCCGGACTTGGCCGGAACTGGCGCTTCCGGAATCTTTCACGGCCTGTCGAAACGCTGTCTCGGATTTGCGCTCCCGCCCCTTCCACAGGTCCCACGCCATGCGCAGTCCGATATAGGCGAGCACCAGCCCAACAAAAACCTTGAAATGCCGGGGATCCGGCAAATAGCGGACCCGGATCACGGCCCCAAGAATCACGCCCGGCAAAGTGCCAAGGATCACGGCCCAGGTCAGGGGCCAGACCATGCGTTTTTCCTTGATGTAGCGCCATACTCCACTCGGAATAGCCACGATATTGAACAACTGATTCGTGGCGCTGACCGAGGGCGCGGTGTACCCGAGCACGGACATCTGAAAAGGCAACAACAGAAAGGCCCCGGACACTCCGCCCATGGACGTCAGCAATGACACGAAAAATGCGGCCAGAGGCGGAACCCACGGAGACACCTCGATACTGGCGATGGAAAAATACATACACCCTCCTGGCGCTCAAGCTCCGCGTGACGGTCGATACACATTCTGATTCGCCAAGCGAGCGAGCATTGTATAGACACGATTCATAAACTAATCGTGTCTATTATTTGCCCGATTGGGCCTCTCATGTCAAGAAAGGGCCACGCGAAAGAAACCCCGCGAATCGCGGGGTTGAAAAAACGGACCGAACAGAATCGGCCCGAACTCAGGAACCGTCAACGATTCAGGCTGCCACCACCGCATCGTCATGAGGCCCGGTTCCGGAGCGGTAGGAGCTTAAGACCCGCAACAAACTCTGCTTGCGGATGGGCTTGGCCAGATAACTACTGCACCCGGCGGCCATGATGACCTCCTTTTGCTCGGTGAAGGAATGGGCGGTCATGGCCACGATATGCGCCGGCTCGATTCCCCGCTCCGCCTCCCAGGCCCGGATGGCGCGGGTGGCGGCCATACCGTCCATGACCGGCATTTCCATGTCCATGAGGATCAGGTCATAGGATTGGGCCTGAACCAGGCGCAGACCCTCGCTCCCATCCTTGGCCAGGGTCAGGTCGATGTCCTGGTCGCGCAGAAAGAGTTCCACCACGCGGCGGTTGGCCTCGACATCGTCGACCACCAGCACGCGCGGCGGCGCGGCCGACTTCCGCTCGGGAAGTTCGATCCGAGCCAGGCCGGCCTCGTCCCGGACCAAGGCTTCGGGACCGAGGGCGGTCAGGGGCAGCAGGACGCAAAACTCCGTGCCCTGGCCCACCGTGCTCGTGACGCGGATGGTCCCGCCCATCAACTCCACCAAGCGCCGCGAAATGGCCAGGCCCAGGCCGGTGCCGCCAAAGGCGCGGGTGGTGGAGGAATCGGCCTGGGAAAAGCTCTCGAAAATATGCTCCAGCTTGTCGGCGGGGATGCCCACGCCCGTGTCGCCGACCCGGAATCGGCACCACTGCCGCTCTCCGGAGCCGTCCTCGTCCAGGGCGCGGGGGGCCAGTAGGTCCAGATCCAGGCGCACATGGCCCCGGTGCGTGAACTTGATGGCGTTGCCGATCAGATTGACCAGAACCTGGCGCAACCGGGTCGGATCGCCATCGTAGCAGACGCCCACGTCGCCGGAAATGCCGAGCTGGAGTTCAAGTCCCTTGGCGGCGGCCTGGGCGGACAAAAGACGCACCGTGTCCTCGGCCACGCTGGCCAGATCAAAGGGAATGGATTCCAGTTCCATTCGGCCTTCCTCGATCTTGGAAAAATCGAGGATGTCGTTGATGATGGTCAACAGCATGTCGCCCGCGCTGGAAAAAGTGCGCACGTATTCGCTCTGCTCCGCGTCGAGCGCGGTTTCGGACAGCATCTGGGCCATGCCGAGGATGGCGTTCATGGGCGTGCGGATCTCGTGACTCATGCGGGCCACGAACTCGCTCTTGGCCATGGTCGCGCGGTCCGCGTCGTCCTTGGCCCGACGCAGGTCGTCGGCCTGGACGCGGAGGACCTCGCTGGCGCGCATGCGCTCGGTGATGTCCTCGAAAACCCAGATCACGCCCTTGCTCGCCTCGCGCGGGTCGATGGGCTTGGCCGAAACCTGGCACCAAAACCGCGTTCCATTGGCCCGGACAAACTGATGATCGTGCTGCATCATGCCGTGCTGGGTGATGGCGGCATGGTAGCGGTGCAGGAATTCGGCGTGGGATTTGCGGGAAAAATGCAAATCGACCATGGACATGTGGGCCAGGGCCGCGCTGTCGCGGCCAAACATCTCGGCGAAGCGCTTATTGAAACGCTGGATGCGGCCATCCCCGTCCATGACCGCGATGCCGACCAGGGAGTTGTCGAAGATGGCCTGGACCTCGCGCAGGGCGCCGTGCAGCTTTTCCGTGCGCTCGGCCACGGTCCGCTCCAGGCTCTGGTAGGCCTCGCGCAAACTGGCGCTCATGGCGTTGAACTCGCCCGCGAGCTGGCCGATCTCGTCCCGGCGCTCGGCCAAGCGGGTGCTGACGAACTCGCGACCGCCGACATCGCGGGCCATGCGGACCAGGGTCTGGACCGGAGCGATGAGCACGCCGCGCAAAAACAGATGGGCCAGCACGCAGACCAGACCGAGCACGGCCAGAAAGGCGGCGACCATGCGCACGGTCGTGGTCTTGACCTCCCGGCGCACGTGATCCAGGCGCATCCCGACCCGCACCTCGCCCAGAGTCGTGTCGCCCGCGACAATGGGCCAGGCCACGGCCAGTTCGTCGCCGGGATCGCGGGCCACGCGCCGCCGGTCCACGACCAGATCCCGACCCGCCGCGTCGACGATCCGGCAAAAGGCCACCTGCGGGCTGTATTCGACCTTGGCCACGAGTTCTTCCAGCAGGAAGAGACTGCCCCGCTCGATGTGCACGGCGCTGGCCTCGGCCGCAGCCTGGGCCTGCTGCTGACCGCGCCGGGTCAGGTCATCGACCAGCAGCCGCCACTGGGTGGAGAGCAGGAACCAGCTCAATCCCGCGAAGGACAGGCCCAGGATCAGGGCCAGGCCGGCGTTGACCCGAAATTGGACCCTGTTGAAGAAGAATGATTTGTTCATTGCAGCACCCAGGCCTCGACCCGACGGTTGCGTTCCCGGCCGTCCTGATCCTGGTTGGAGGCCACGGGTCCTTCCTCGCCGGCCCCGACCACGGCCTGGACCCGCGCCCCGAGGGCGGCCAGCTTGTCCGCCACGGCCTGGGCCCGGCGCTTGGACAGGGCCAGATTCTGGCCATAGTCGCCCAGGGAGTCGGAAAACCCGACCAGGACGATGGGCTTGCCCTCGTCGCGGGCCAGCTCCGCCACCCGGCTCACGTCGCGCAGGGCCTTGTTGTCCAGATCGAAACTGCCGGAGTGAAAGCGAAAATTGACCGGCAGCCGCGCTCCGCCGCGCACGTTGTCACGGTAGGCGGCGGCCACGGCGGCATTGGCCACGGGCGCGCCGAGCAAGGGATCCTCGACCCGCATGGCGGCGGCCCGGATGGGCGCGGCGTCCACCGGAGCGCCGTCCGTCGGGACGGCTTCGGACGACACGGGCTCCACCGCAGCGGTCCGGGCCGCTTCCGGCGCGGCAGCCGCCGACTTGGCCCCGGAAATATCCAGACTGACGAAGCCGTACTTGGTCACCGCCTCCTGCCCTTCCCGAGCCAGGGTCAGATCCAGGAACTGGCGCAGGTGGGCCGAAACACCCCGCTGCGGAGCATACAGATAGAGGCGACGGGACAGAGGATAGTCCTCGGTGGAGACCGTGAACATGCTCGGCCGTATGGCCTGACCCTCATCCTGAACGGCCAGTTCCTTGGATTCATTGATGTAGGGCAGGCCGCAGAATCCGATGGCGCGCGGGTTGGCGGCCACGGCGTCGGACAACTCGGCATTGGATTCATGCCGGATGGCCCCGCCGGCCAAGGCGTCCTTGCCCAGGACCAGACTCTGAAAGGTGTCGAAGGTGCCGGACTCGTCGTTGCGGGCATGGATCTCGATGGGTCCGGCCGGCAGGCCCAGGGCCTTCCAGTCCGTGATCCGGCCGGCGAAGATGTCGGCGATTTGACGCCGGGTCAGGCTGTCCAGGGGATTGCCCCGGTGGACGATGACGGCGATGCCGTCCAGGGCGACCACGTACTCACTGTCCACGGAGGTCATATCTCCGAGAGGGACCAGGGCCGCGCGCTCGGAATCCTTGATCCGGCGCGAGGACATGGCCGCGTCGCAGGTTCCGCCCAACAGGTCCTTGAAGCCCGTGGACGAGCCATGAGCCTTGATCTCCACGCGCAGGGCCTCGTTGCGGAACGGGAACACGCCCTCGACGATCTTCTCGGCCGGATCGGCCCCGACCAGGACGCGCACGCTCTCGGCCCCGAGCCAGCGCAGATACCGTTCGGCCAGATCCGGGCCCAGGGTCGCGCCGATGGTGTTGGAGCCGTGCAGGCGCAAAATGGTCTTCTCGGCCAGGACCTGACGGGTATAGACCCCGCGCACGGTCTGCTCGCCGTTGCCCTCGGCCACGTCCACGCCCTGGGGCGTGACCCAGCCCGGAACGGGCCGAAACTCGACGATGCGCCGGCGCGCGGCCTCGTCCACGCTCGCGGTTTCGGTCCGCACCCAATCGCCGCTGATTTTCCAGGCCGCTCCGGCCGCAGCCAGGTCCCGGGGCTCGATGCTCACGACAAGCCGCTGCTCGCGCAGGAACAGCTCCGGCTTCCAGGCCACCATCCCCACGGCCGCGATGGCCGCGAACAACACGCCCAGCAGCGCGATTCCGAGGAATCCGCGCGCTCCCTTCCTGTCCTTCATATCCTGCACCCCTCCCGACGGGTTGATTCATGCTCGCCACGAAATGTCCGACACTGCCTCTAAAAAGTGTAAGACATCCTTGTCATGTCCACGCGACGACATTCGGGTGACAGGAGCGTGACGGTCACCCCGCGCGGAAAACGCGGCCATTGACGCGGCGCCGCGTTCCAGCGCATCCAAGTCACGGGAGGAACGCGCCATGCATCGGTTCAGGGCTTCGCTGCAGGTCAAATTCGTCGTGGCCATCATCGCCATCGTCGCGCCGCTCTTGAGCATCATCTTTCTGTGGCAGGGCGTGGCCGAGGAGCGGCAGGCCTGGTCCCAGGTCCTGAACCAGGCCCGGGTCCTGACCCGCCAGATCATCCTGACCCGGCAGTGGGTGGCCGACAGCGAGGGCGTCTTCGTGCGCCACGACACGGCCGGAGCCCAGAGCGGGGGCGCGTTCTACACCGACTATCTGCCCACGGAGCGCGGCCTCTTGCAGCGGTTCACCCCGTCCATGGTCACCAAGCAGCTCTCCCTCTACTCCTACCGCCAAAATCTGTACCGCTTCCGCCTGGCCGGCCTGGCCCCCATGAACCCGGAAAACCGGCCCGACG
>CAYLNA010000107.1:0-6200 GCA_964384665.1 uncultured Desulfovibrionaceae bacterium
TGGTCCGTGTAGTGCCAGGCGTTGCGGAGCAGGTTGGAGAGGACCGTGTTCAGGAAGGTCTGGTTGTAGCGGCCCGTGTCGGCCTCTTCCTCGACGATGGAAAATTCCAGGCCCTTGTCCCGGAAGCGCGCTTCCCAATGCCGGGCTTGGTCGCGCGCGGCCTGGAGCAGGGTGATCCGCTCCTCGGCCGTGGTTTCCCGTGCTTGGGAACGGGCCAGAAGCAGGAAGGTCTGGATCAGGGCGCGCATGTCGCCGGCCGCGCTTTCGATGCGGCGGATCTGGGTTTGCTGGGCCGGCGCGAGGGCGGATTCCCGCAGCAGTTCGCAGGACGAGGCGATGACCATGAGCGGGGTGCGTAGTTCGTGGCTAACGTCGCTGGTGAAGAGGCGTTCCCGGTCCAGGGCCTGGTGGAGCTGGCCAAAGGCGGCGTCGAAGGTCGCGGCCAGGCGACCGATTTCATCATCGGCGAATTCCGGGGCCAGGGGAGCGGGCCGGGCCGCGCCCTGCACGCGGCGAGCCAAGCGCGTGACCGGCTCCATGACCCGCGCGGCCATGAATTCGCCCAACACCCATGACCCGGCCACGCACAGCAGGAATCCGGCCAGGGCCACGTTGAACAGGACGTGTTCGCGAGTCTCGAATTCGCTTTGTTCCTGGACCAGGGCATAGCGGGTTTCCCCCACATCGCGCAGGAAAACATAGACCGCCTCGCGTTCGTCGGCGATTTCGGTGAAGCCTTCCGGCAGCTCGGCGAAACGGTCCGGAATGGGCCGGGCCGGATCGGTGGAAGTCAGGACGCGGGTTCGGGCATCGAGGTGCGGGGGGCGGCCGGCGGCTATGTCCTCCAACGCGACGCCCAGGTCTTCTTCCAATTCCTTGGAGACCAGGTGTTCTTCCACGAAGAGCACCGTGGCGTAGATGCCCCAGGAGAACGCTCCGCTGACCAGGGCGGTCATGAGCACGAAGGCCAGGACAATGCGGCGGGACAGGGGCAGTTTAGCGAGCATCGCCGTCCTCGGCCAGGCGGTACCCGATGCCGTGCACGGTGTGCAGCAAAGGGCGGCCAAAGGGTTTGTCCATAACCTGACGCAATTGGTGGATATGGGTGCGCAGACTGTCGCTGTCCGGGCAGTTCTCGCCCCACAGTTCTGCTTCCAGGGTTTCGCGGCGGACCACGGCCGGGCTCTTGCGCATCAAGATTTCCAGCAACTTGAGGCCGAGAGGATTGAGCTTGAGGGGCGCGTCGCCCCGCGTGACCCGCAACGTGTCCAGATCATACCGCAGGTCGCCGACGCGCAGGCCGCGCGCGTGCCCTCCGCCGCGCCGCAGCACGGCCAGGATGCGGGCGTGCAGCTCGGCCAGGGCGAAGGGTTTGACCAGATAGTCGTCGGCCCCGATGTCCAGGCCGTGCAAGCGGTCGTCCAGGGTGTCGCGGGCCGTGAGCATGATGATGGGGATTTCGCTGCCCGCGTCCTCGCGCAGTCGCTGGCAGATCCGGTAGCCGTCGATGCCGGGCAGCATGACGTCGAGCACGATGAGGTCATGGCCGCCGGTCGCGGCCAGGTGCAGGCCGCTCAGCCCGTCCTGGGCGCAGTCCACGGCATGGCCCTTGAGGGTCAGATAGTCGGCCACGTTGGCCAGGATGTCCGGATTGTCCTCGATGACCAGAATGCGCACGGCGTCTCCTTGGCGTTCACGTTTTTTTCACATCCCCATGACGCGGGGCTGACGGACCAGGGGCTAGGGCGGGGGCTCACCACAAGGAGGAGTCCATGTCCCTGTTCCGTCATGTTCTGGCCCGCTATCTGGCCGCCCTTGGCCTGGTTTGGCTGGCCGTGTTTTTCCTGACCCGCTGCGTCCTGCTCGTGGGTCATTTCGGTCAGATCGATCCCGGTCCCCTGGACGTGCTCCGCATCTTCGGCGTCGGCCTGATTTTCGACCTGGGTTTTCTGACCTACGCGGTCGCGTTCCTGGCCGCGCTGCTGATGCTCGCCCCGCGCCGCCTGTGGACCGGTCGGCGGGCGGTGCTTCGCGTTCTGACCACTGCGGCGCTGTTCGCGATGTTCTTCACCGCCACGGCGGAGTGGCTGTTCTGGGACGAGTTCTCCAGCCGGTTCAACTTCATCGCCGTCGATTATCTGGTCTACTCGCACGAGGTGGTCAACAACATCCTGGAATCCTACCCGGTCTATCCGCTCCTGGCCCTGTTCGTGCTCCTGGCCATGGTTGGGTCCGTCCTGCTGCACCGGACCCTCGACCGTGTCCTGGATGCCGGATCGGTCCGGCGGCCCTGGCCGCTTTTGGCCGGGCTCGCCGCCCTGGCCCTTTTGGTCACGGTCGGGATCGACCAGGATTTTCCGCGCGGTCTCGGCGGCGATGTCCCCCAACGGGAATTGGCCGGGAACGGGCCGTTTCGTTTCTTCGCCGCCTTCCGTAACAACGAGCTGGACTACGGGCAATTCTACTCCACCCTGCCGGAGCGGGACCTGGGCGAGCTGCTGCGGCGGGAAGTGGCCGAACCCGGCGTCCGGTTCGTGGGCGCGGATCCGCTCGACATCCGGCGTATCATCGACAACCCCGGCCCGTTCCGGCCCCTCAATATCGTGCTGGTCACGATGGAGAGCCTGAGCGCCAAATACCTGGGTGCCTTCGGGGACACGCGCGGCCTGACCCCCAATCTGGACCGGCTGCGCGCCGGGAGTTTGTTCTTCACCAACGCCTATGCCACCGGCGCCCGCACCGATCGCGGCCTGGAAGCCCTCACCCTGTCCGTGCCGCCCACGCCGGGCCGGTCCATCGTCAAACGCCTGGGCCGGGAGAGCGGCTATGCCAGCCTGGGCCGCCAGCTCGGGGCCAGGGGCTATGACAGCGTTTTTCTGTATGGCGGGCGCGGGTATTTCGACAACATGAACGCCTTTTTCAGCGGCAACGGCTACCGCGTCGTCGATCAGACCAGCGTGCCCGAGGAAGACATCACCTTCAAGAACGCCTGGGGCATGTGCGACGAGGATCTTTACCGCCAGGCGCTGCGGCAGGCCGACGTCGACCATGCCGTGGACAAGCCTTTTTTCCTGCACCTCATGACCACCTCCAACCATCGGCCCTTCACCTATCCCGAGGGCCGCGTCGATATCCCGTCCGGGTACGGCCGCGAAGGCGGGGTCAAATACGCGGATTTCGCCCTGGGCCGCTTTCTGGACCAGGCCCGGACCAAGCCCTGGTTCACGCGGACCATCTTCGTCGTCGTGGCCGATCATAATGCGAACAGCGCCGGCAAGGATGATCTGCCCGTGGCCAAGTACCATATCCCCCTGCTGGTGTACGCGCCCGGATTGGTCCCGGCCAGGGACGAGACCATCCTGGCCAGCCAGATCGACGTCGCGCCGACCCTGCTCGGCCTGCTCGGCCTGGACTACGAATCGACCTTTTTCGGCCGCGACGTGCTCCGTCCGGACGCTGGGCCGGGTCGGGCCTTGATCGGCACCTACCAGCACCTGGGACTGTTCGACGGTCAAGGCCTGGCCATCCTGAGTCCCAGACAGGTCATGCGTCGTGACGACGCCCCCCTGGGTCTGGGTCGGCAGACCAGGGTCGACGCCAAAGATCCGCTGGTGCGCCGCGACATCGCCTATTATCAGGGCGCGAGCCGCATGTTCGGGAATGGTCTCCTGGCGTGGCGGCCCTGGCATGAACATGTAGCCCGGAGTGAGTGAGCCCTTGATCGACACATCCCTTGCCCCGTCCGCGCCCGCGCGCGGACGCATCCACCGTTTTCTGGCCGTCCTCGGCATCGGCCTGGGTTTGGCGGCCCTGCTCGGCGCGACGCTGTTCTCGCACCGCGAGGTGCTCGGCGTGGACATCATGGAGGCCCGCAATCTGATCACGGCCCGCGAAATGATCGACACGGACCACTGGTTCCTGCCGACCATGTTCGGCCAGCCTCGTTTGGCCAAGCCGCCCCTGCCGACCTGGCTCACGGCCGCGGCCATGCTGGCCGGAAGCGCCGGACTGGACACGGACCTGGCCGTGAACCGCATCCCCTCGGCCCTGGCCGGACTGCTCCTGGCCGCGTCGCTCTTCGGCCTGACCAGGTTTTGGACCAAGAGCACGGAAAGCGCGGCCTGGGCCACGGCCTTCCTGGCCACGAGCTACATGTTCGTGCTCATGGCCCGCCGCAACAGTTGGGACATCTATTGCCACGCCTTCATGTTGGCCGCGATCTGGGCCCTGGCCGTCATCGCGGACTCGCCCGCGCCGCGAAAACGGCTGGCCGTCGTCGCGGGCGTGCTGCTCGGGCTGTCGGGCCTGAGCAAGGGGCCGGTCGGTTTTTACGCGCTCCTTGCGCCCTGGATCGCGGCCATGCTGGCCACGGGCGGGTGGCGGGGTGGGCGGCTCCGCCGCAAGGATCTGGGGCTGGCCTTCGGCCTCGGCCTGGCGTTGTCCGTGGCCTGGCCCGTGGCGGCCTGGGTCGCGATGCCGGGCGCGTTCTCGGACATGGTGGCCACCGAGCAGGGCGCGTGGATGGTGGAGCACACCAAGCCGTTCTGGTTTTATCTCCAGTTTCCGCTCATGACCGGCGCGTGGACCCTCGTGGCCTGCGCCGCGCTGTGGCCCGGCCACGCCCGGAGCCGGGTCGAGCCGTTTCTGCCCTATTGGCGTCCGGCGTTGTGGACCGTGGTCTGCGTGGGCCTGCTCATGCTCGTGCCGGAAAAAAAGGATCGCTATCTGCTGCCGGTTCTTATTCCCCTGTGCCAGCTCATGGGTGTCTATCTGACCGGCCTGCTGCGTGATCCGGACGCAGGCGGGCGCGTGGGCCGTTTCTTGGTCCGGGCCAATGGCCTGGTTTTCGGATTGGCGTGCATCGCCGCGCCCGTGGGGCTGTGGTGGCTACGGGGGCGTTTTCCCTTGGACATCCCGACCCTGGGCGGAGTGTTCCTGGCCGGCCTGTTGGGCGCGGCGCTGCTGTACCGTCTGGTCCGCGCCGGCGAGTTGCGTCTGCTTTTCGGATTCCAATGCGGCCTGCTGGGACTGCTGACGTTCGGGCTGCCCGCCCTGGTCCAGCCTCCGGCCGGGGAAATGTCCGCGCCCGTGACCACGGTGCGCGCCATGACCGCGGCCATGCCGCTGGTGCGCGACGATTCGCTCAAGTTTCAGGATTTTTGGATCGTCGGCGGCAAGCCGACGCGCGTGGAGGAGCTGTCCGGTTTGGGCGACGCCGAGCGGATCTGCTTCGTTTCCCGCGCGAAAGATCTCGTCCTGCCCGAGGCCTTGCGGGGATACACCGTGCGCGAGCGGCTCGATGTGATCGATCTGTCCGGCCGGGTCCTGCATGTCGTGGTGCTGGGGCGCGCCGCCGCCGGACAGGAGGAATCATGAAAAACGGACGATTGCTGGGGCGGGCCGCGTGGTGGGCCGCGCTCGGCCTTTGGATTCTGGCCGTCGGCGTGCAGGGATACGCCCTCTGGGTCACGCGCGCGGCCCGGTCGAGCCCGTGGCCGCCCAATTACGGTAATTTCGAGCGCGTCCGCGCCCAGGTGCCCGAGGTCGAGCCGGACGCGTCATTCACCTTCGTCGTGGTCGGCGATCCCCGGAGCAAGGGCACGTTCGAGGCCCTGGCCAAGGACATCAACGCGGCCAAGCCCGATTTCGTGGTCATTCTCGGAGATTGGGTCGACGCCGGGTCCACGGACTGGCACGCCTATTACCGGCAGGAATGCCCGGAATACGGCTTTGCCTGCCCTGTCTTTTTCACGCCGGGCAACCACGACGTCGACCCCAAAAAATACGGCCTGGATGAGTTCGAGCGCGACTACGGGCCGCGCAATTTTTCCTTTGTCCATGGCGACTGCCTGTTCGTGGTCATCAGCCATCTCGACGGCCGCTTCTCCAACCGCGAGTCCCTGGACTATCTGCGCTCCCTGGCGGACCAGGACCTAGGGCGGTATCGCAAGCGTTTCGTGTTCATGCACATCCCGCCCTGGGTCTCGCCGGACATCAAGGAGCGGCACACGGTGGACGAGGCGGAACTGACGCGGATTCTCGAGGATCTGCATATCGACTACGCCGTGGCCGCCGACTTTCACGGCTACAACCGGACCTGGCTGCGCGGAGTGGAGTATCTCGTCACCGGCGGGGGCGGATCGCGCCTGCACGAATCCAGGGGACGACAGTTCCACCACGCCGTGGCCCTGACCGTTGGG
>CAYLNA010000108.1:0-6171 GCA_964384665.1 uncultured Desulfovibrionaceae bacterium
CGACGTGCAGCGAGCCTATCTGGGACGCGAACTGGACGAGTAGGGGGGAACATGTTCTGGCAAAGTGAATACGAATGCATGGATCGCGGCGAACTGGAGCTGTTGCAGCTGGAACGGTTGCAGGCGACCCTGAACCGGGTGGCCCGCAATGTGCCCTTGTACCGCAAGCGTTTCGCCGAGTTGGGCCTTGATCCCTATGACGTGCAGTCCCTGGACGATGTGCGGAGTCTGCCCTTCACGACCAAGGCCGACCTGCGCGAGCACTACCCTTATGGCCTCTTCGCCGTGCCCCTGCGTGATGTCGTGCGCATGCAGGCGTCTTCCGGCGCCACGGGCAAGCCGACCGTGGTCGGCTACACCAGCGGCGACCTGCGGCGTTGGTCCGAGTTGGCGGCCCGGACCCTCATGGCCGGGGGCGTGACCAAGGACGACGCGGTCCAGATCGCCTACAACTATGGCCTCTTCACCGGCGCCTTCGGCATCCAGTCCGGGGCCGAGCTGATCGGGGCCTCGGTCATCCCCAGCGCCAGCGGCGACGCCCGCCGCCAGATTTCCATCATGCAGGATTACCGGACCACGGCCCTGGTCTGCACGCCCAGCTACGCCCTGCATCTGGCCGACACCCTGGACGAGCTGGGCATCAACCGCACGTCTCTGAGCCTGCGCTTCGGCCTGTTCGGGTCCGAGCCCTGGACCGAGGACACCCGACAGGAGATCGAGACCCGTCTGGGCATCCAGGCCACGGACAACTACGGTCTGAGCGAGATCGCCGGCGTGGCCGGAGAATGCCTGCACCGGGCCGGACTGCACATCAACGAGGATCATTTTTTGGCCGAGATCGTCGATCCGGCCACGGGCGAGGTTCTGCCCAGCGGCCGCACGGGCGAGCTGGTCCTGACCACCCTGACCAAGGAAGCCTTTCCCCTGATCCGCTTCCGCACCGGCGACCTGACCACGATCCTCGACGCGCCCTGCGCCTGCGGCCGGACCCTGCGCCGCATGACGCGCATTCCCGGCCGCAGCGACGACATGCTCATCATCCGGGGCGTGAACGTCTTTCCGGCCCAGATCGAAACCGTCATCGCCGGCACAGGCTTGGCCGAACCGCGCTACCGCATCGAGCTGGACCGCGTCGGGCACATGGACCGGGCGACGATCATGCTCGAAGCCCCGGAATCCTTCTGTACGGACTCCATCAAGGAGTCCCAGCGCATCCTGGAGAACGTGCGCATCCGCCTGCACACCGAACTCGGCGTGGCTTTCGAGGTTCGCCTGGTGGAGCCCAAGACCATCGAGCGCAGCGCCAATGGGAACGGATTGGTCTGCGACCGTCGGAAAATGTAATATGTCCAAACGAATAAAGTTTAGGCTTGACTTCATCGGGCGGCGCACATAAACGCCTTTTCACCGCGCGCCCGTAGCTCAGTTGGATAGAGTGCCTGACTACGAATCAGTAGGTCGCATGTTCGAATCATGCCGGGCGCACCATGAAAAATCGGGGATCCCTGCCTTGCAGCGGATTCCCTTTTTTTGTTTTTACGGTCGCGCCAATCGGGCGTTGACTCATGCGTAAAGCTGGAATACTTCGTCAGAAAATGACGAATGGTCATTTTCTGACCATCATCCAAAGAATGACCCGCGACCAGGGAATGACGTGGCCAGGAAGCAGCAGGAAAAATCTCTTCAGACCCAGCGCGAGTTGCTGGAATCGGCGGAAAAGCTTTTCGCCGCCAAGGGCTTTGTCGCCACCACCGTGGCCGAGATCACGGCCGACGCCGGTTATGCCAAGGGCAATTTTTATCGCCATTGGCAAAGCAAGGACGATATCATGCTGGAGATTATCGCCGGCAAGATGCAGTCGTATCGCCAGATGCGCGACAACGCCCTGCGCGACGCCCACAGCCTGGAAGAGGTCATGGCCCATACCCTGGATTTTTTGGAAACCATGATCGATGACCGTAACTGGAGTTCCGTCTTTCTGGAATTCACCATCCACGCCTCCCGCAATCCGGAGCTGCGCGCCCAGCTGAATCAGGCCATCTATCGCCTTTCCAACGATATTTTCGAGGACATCGCCGGGCCGTACGTGACCGGAACCTATCCGGCCCGCAAGATCGGGGCACTGAACACGGCCCTGTTCGAGGGCTTTCTCATCCATTCACTTTTGGGCACGGGCGCCATCGACCGTGCCGATTTTCGCCGCGCGGCCATGAAGCTGGCCCTGGCCAACGCGGCCGCCGACCAGGAAACGTAACGACCGGGCATGGGGCGCGGTCGCATTTTTTACGCGGAGGATTTTTCATGAGGGTGTCTTTGCGGATCATGAGCACTGTCGCGATGTTGTGTGCGTTGGGGTGGGCGGGCTCGGCCCTGGCCGCCGACCCGATCAAGTTGTCCTACAGCAACTTTTTCCCCCCGACCCATGTGCAGTCCAAACTGGCCGAGGAGTGGTGTCGCGCCGTGGAAGCCAAATCCGGCGGCACGGTTGTCATCGACTACTATCCCGGCGGCACCTTGACCAAACCCAAGGATTGCTATGACGGCGTGGTTCAGCGCATTTCCGACATCGGCCTGTCCGCCCTGGGCTACACCAAGGGCCGTTTTCCGGTCATGAACGGCGTGGACCTGCCCATGGGCTACACCTCCGGCGTGCAGGCCACGAACGTGGCCAACGCTGTCTTCGCCAAATTCGCGCCCAAGGAATTCGATGACACGCATGTTCTCTATTTCCACGCCCACGGGCCTGGAAAATTGCACACCGCCGGCAAGCCGGTGAAGACCATGGCCGACCTGAAGGGCATGAAGATTCGGGCCACGGGCAACAGCGCCAGCGTCATCACCGCCTTGGGTGGAAGCCCAGTGGCCATGTCCATGCCCGACTCCTACCAGTCCATTCAGAAGGGCGTCGTCAACGGCGGCATCTATCCGGTGGAGACCAACAAGGGCTGGAAGATGGGCGAGGTGGTCGACTATCTGACCGACACCACGGCCGTGGCCTACACCACGACCTTCTTCGTGGTCATCAACAAGGATGCTTGGGCCGCCTTGCCGCCCGCAGCCCAGAAGGCCATGACCGAGGTCAGCGCCGAATGGATCCCCCAGCACGCCCAGGCCTGGGATGAAAGCGACAAGGAAGGCCTGGACTTTTTCCTGGCCCAGTCCGGGAATGCCGTCGTGACCATCGATGAGCAGGAAACCCAGGCCTGGAAGAAGGCCATGGAGCCCATATTCACTGAATACGAGGGCGAGTGCGCCAAGACTGGCGTGGACGGCAAGGCCGTTGTTGACTTCATGCGCGCCACCATGGCCAAATAAGGTTTCAAGGAATCGTCTCTTGTTCGGGGGCGCGGTGAGCCGCGCCCCCGTGCCGTTTCAAGGAGCATGTCGTGGAAATCGTTGAAAAGTTTCTACGCCGCGTGGGCGGCGCGATGCGCGTGGGCGGGAGCCTGTGCGTCCTGGCCATGGCCCTGGTCACCGTGGCCGATATATGCGGGCGGTTGCGGAAGACTCCGATTTTCGGGTCCGAGGAAATCGTGACCTTCTTGGCCGTGCTGGCCTTGGGTCTGAGTCTGCCCTATGGACATGAGCACCGCACCCATATCGGCGTGGAAGTGTTCGTCCAGCTGCTTTCGAGCCGGGCGCGCTGGGGGCTCAAGATTTTTCGTGAGGCCTTGTCCGTGGCGTTTTTCGCCGTGGTCACGGTCATGATGGCCGTCTACGGCCGGGACAAGCAGGGATCGGGCGAGGTGTCCATGAACTTGGGGCTGCCGGAGCATTACCTGATCTATGCCCTTTCCGGCTGTTTCGCCGTGGCCACGCTGTACATGCTGGTCGATCTGATCCGCGCCGCGCGGCAGGGGAGGACGTCATGACTCCGACCACCGCCGGTCTGATCGGCATCATCGTCATGGTCGTCCTCTTCGCCACGCGCATGCCCGTGGCCTTTGTCATGGGCGTGGTCGGCTTTGTCGGTTTCTCGGCCCTGACTTCGCTTCAGGGTGGTCTGAACATGGTCAGTCGCAGCATGTACGAGGTCTTCGCATCCTACGACCTGACCACCATTCCGCTCTTCATCCTTATGGGACAGCTGGCCTTCAACGCCGGCATCAGTCGTCGGCTTTTTTCCACAGCATATCATTTCTTCGGCCATATTCGTGGCGGGTTGGCCATGGCCACGGTTTCGAGCTGCACCGCCTTCGGCGCTGTCTGCGGCTCCAGTCCGGCCACGGCCGCGACAATGGCCACGGTGGCCATCCCGGAGATGAAGCGGTTTGGGTATCATGACCGTCTGGCCGCCGGGGCCGTGGCCGCCGGAGGCGGCCTGGGCATGGTCATGCCGCCCAGCGTCGTGCTGATCATTTATGGGGTGCTGACCCAGCAGTCCATCGGCAAGCTCTTTGCGTCGGGTATCATGCCCGCCTTTCTGCTGACCGCGCTGTTCATCCTCACGATCATGATCACATGCCGGCGCAGACCCGAGCTTGGCCCTCCCGGCGAGCGCTTCTCCTGGTCCGAGCGCATCAAGTCCCTGACCGGCCTCCTGGATACGCTCGCTGTGTTCGTGGTGGTCATGACCGGTCTTTTCCAGGGCTGGTTCACGGCCACCGAGGCCGCTTCGGTCGGCGCCATCAGCGTGCTGGTGCTGGGTCTCGCGCGGCGCCAGCTGGATGTGAAATTGATCATGAAATCGCTGGACGAAACCCTGCGCACGTCATGCATGATTCTGTTTTTGGTGGCCGGAGCCGTGGTTTTTGGAAAATTCCTGGCCGTGACCCGTTTGCCCTTCAGCGCGGCCTCCATGGTCGGCGGGCTGGATTTGCCGCCCATGATCATCATGGCCATCATCATTTTTATTTATTTTATCGGCGGCTGTTTCATGGATTCCCTGGCCATGGTCATGCTCACCGTGCCGGTCTTCTATCCCGTGGTGACCAGCCTGGGTTTCGACCCGATCTGGTTCGGGGTCATCATCGTCATGATCACGGAAATGGGCGTCATCACGCCGCCGGTGGGCATCAACGTCTACGTGGTCTATGGCGTGACCACATCCATGAAGCAGAACATCAGCCTGGAATCCATTTTCCGGGGCATCTATCCCTTTCTCGTCGCGACCGTCGTCTGCACGGGATTGCTGTGCCTTTTTCCGGCAATCGTGACCTGGCTGCCTGACTGCATGTGACGGCAAGTCGCCTCGTCACCCGCAAAAAACCCTCGCCAGGACACCTGGCGAGGGTTTTTTGCAGGAGCGGCAGACCGGGCATGGCCCGGCTGTTCAGTACTTGATGGCCGAAAAGCGCATCAGCTTGTTCCATTGGTGGGTGGAGGTGATGCGGCGGATGGTGCCGGTTCGGCCGCGCAGGACCAGGGAGTGGGTCGTGGCGCCGGTTCCGGTGTAGGTCACTCCGCCCAGGAAGGTGCCGCCCGAGATGCCCGTGGCCGCGAAAAAGACGTTTTCGTCGCTGACCAGGATGTCGGTGCTGAGCGTTTCGTCCAGATCCAGCCCGAAATCCAGCACGCGCGCGCGTTCCTCGTCGGACTGCGGATCGAACTTGGCCAGCAGCTCCCCGCCCAGGGCCTTGATGGCGCAGGCCGCCAGCACGCCCTCGGGCGTTCCGCCGGTGCCCATCATCATGTCCACCGAGGACGCCGGATCCACGGCCATGAGCGCCCCGGCCACGTCGCCGTCGGTGTGCAGTTGGATGCGCGCTCCGGCCTGCCGGATGGCCGCGATGAGATCCTTGTGCCGGGGCTTGTCCAGGACAAAGATGACCAAATCCTCGACCTTCTTGTCCAGGGCCTTGGCGGTTTGCTCCAGGTTGTGGCTGACCGGGGCGTCGATGTCGACCATGCCCTTGGCCGGGGCCGGAACCACCAGCTTTTTCATGTAGTAGCTGGGACCGGGGTTGAACATGGCCCCGGCCGGGGCCATGCCGACCACGGCGATGGCGTTGGGGCGGCCGTAGGCCAGGAGGTTTGTCCCCTCCACTGGGTCCACGGCCACGTCCACGGCCGCGCCCTTGCCCGTGCCGACGCGTTCGCCGTTGTAGAGCATGGGCGCTTCGTCCTTCTCGCCTTCGCCGATGACGATTTTTCCGTCGATGTCCAGGCTGTTGAAGGACAGGCGCATGGCGTCCACGGCCGCGCCGTCGCCTTCGTTCTTGGCTCCCTTGC
>CAYLNA010000109.1:0-3716 GCA_964384665.1 uncultured Desulfovibrionaceae bacterium
CTTTTTCCAGGGATTTTCCGTGCCTTCCTTGAGGCGCTGGATGTTGTCCGCGTGCTTCCAGAAGATCAGCCCGGCCAGGACCAGGGCCAGGGGAATGGCGCTCCACAGACCTTGGAACACGAGCACGATGGGCATCAGGGCGACCATGACCAGGGAGGCCAGGGAGACATAGTTGTAGAGGTAGAGCGCGGCCAGGAAGGCCAGGCCGCATACAATCGTCCCGGAGAAGGAAATGGCCGCGAAGGCGCCGACCCAGGTGGCCACGCCCTTGCCGCCCTTGCCGTGCAGGAAGACGGAATACATGTGCCCGCAGATCGCGGCCAGGGCGACCAGGGTCAGGAAGAAGGCGGAGTCCGAGAAGCTGCTGGCCAGGGCCACGGGGATGAAGCCCTTGGCGATGTCCAGGACCAGGGTCAGGGCTCCGTATTTTTTGCCGCAGAGTCGGCCGACATTGGTCGCGCCGATGTTGCCGCTGCCCTGTTCGCGCGGATCGACGCCGCAGCAGGTCCGGGAAACGAGAAGGCCAAAGGGCATGGCCCCCAGCAGGTAACTGATACCCAGCCAAAATATGGTCACCATCGTGCGTACTCCTTGGTCTAACGAAATGGGGTTGACGTATGACGCATCATGCTACGGGAAAAGGACGTTTCGGACAAGGTCATTCCTCTTCCCAGGCCTCGACGATCTTGATCTCGTTGTTCAGGGGATCGACCTTGCCGACGCGGATGGCGAAGCGCTGGCCGAGGCGGATCTTGTCCCCGAAAATCTTGCGCGGCGCCTTCAGGAACATCTGCATGTCCGGCAGGGAAATGGTCACCAGGACCGAGCCGGCGTCGACGATGATTCCGGACCAGCGCATTTTTTTGTGGTTCCGCCGGAAGTATTCGTACTTCCAGTAGCGGGGCCGCATGCGCTGGACCTGTCCGGTCATCTCGGCCCGGCTGGACAGGATCGGGAGCAGTCGCTCCAGCTCGTCCTTGGTCAGGAAGCGGCCCTGGCCGGTCAGCTTGGCCAGGATCTGGGCCATGTTGATGAAGTCCGAGTAGCGCCGCAGCGGCGAGGTCACCGGAGCGTAGGCCTTGGCGCCGATGGTCGCGTGGCGCTTGGGCTCGCACTCCAGGATGGACGGGCCCATGTTGTTGATGATGCGGTAGATGTCCGTGGGTTCATGCCAGACCCCGGCGCTTTCCGCCGGCAGGGTGATGTTCTGGGTGCGGAAGAGCAGGGGCGCGGCGTTGGCCAGCGCCCATTCGGCCATGGCCTTGTTGGCCAGGATCATGAACTCGGACACGATCATCTGGGCTTCGGGCGTGGATTCGGACTGGACCACGTCGACCTCGGGATTGATCGGGTCCCCGGACAGGACCAGGCGTGGGTCGGGCTGCTCCATGATCACGGCGTGGTCGCGGATGCGGGCCGCCCGCAGCAGGGCGGCCAGGTCGCGGGCGTCGCGGAGCATGGGCGGGGCGTCGGCGGCCAGGTCCGCCTCCACTCCGGAATAGGTCAGGTTGGCGTCCACGCGGATCCAGGCGATGGCCGGACTGAACGCGCGCACCGCGCCGTTTTCGTCGAGGTCGAAGGTGATGACCAGGGCCGGACGGTCTTGGCTCGCGTTCAGGCTGAAGAATTGGGTCCCCAGGTCCTCGGGCAGCATGTGGCTGGTGCCCTCGGGCAGATAGAGGGAGGTGAAGCGGTGCAGCACGGCCCGGTCCAGACTCGAACCGAATTCCCAGCCCAGGGGCGGGCAGGCCAGGGCCTGGCGCAGGATGAAGCCGGACGCGGTCCGTTCCAGGCTGAATCCGTCGTCGATGTCCTGGGTGCTGGCCGAGTCGATGGTCACGATGCCGGTCACGGGCTCGGTCCGGCCGGCCAGGACCCGGCTCTTGATGTCCGCGATGGCCTGGGCGTGTTCCGCGGCCCAATCCGGTTCCCAGTCGTACTGGGCGCGGGCCAGGTGGAAATTGTAGTGCGGCGGGACAATGCCCCAGGCCTGGGCCAGGAACAGGGGCAGGAAGGGGTCTTCGGGCAGGCCCTGGCTCATGGTCTTCCAGAGGGCGTCGGAATCCCGGTCGTCCGGATTGGAGATGCGGGTCATGAGTAGGTCGCGGATGCGCTGGCTCTGTTCCTCGTCGGGCTGGGGCAGGTTGGCCTTGCGCTTGCCGAAGACGTCCCACAGCCCGCGCAGGAAAACTTGGCCGAAGCCGACGAGGCGTTCCCGTTCCTGGGCCTTGCGCAACTCCTCCTGACGGCGTTCGACGGTCTCGCGCGGATAGATCTCGAACTTGGGCGGCGAAAACTTGAAATGGGTCTTGGTCTGGAGCAGCTTGCGGCCGAGGGCGGCCAGCTGGTCCGGACTGGACTCGTCGAAAACCAGGCTGGCGAACCAGCCGATTTCCGCCTCGTCCAGTTCGCCCTGGGCCAGGTCCCAGATTTCCAGGGCGTCCACGGCTTCGGCCAGGCGTTCGCGGCGGCCGTGATGGGTGCGCAGCAGGTCGAGCATCTCCTGGCGGCTGGCGCCGGCGTTGCACTGAGGGCCGGTCCAGGGCAGGGCGCGGGACAGGGGAAGTTTCAGTTCGCGTTGGCCGGAGGTGAAGACCCGCAGCCGCGCGCCCTGGACATCGAGGACCCAGGCCGTGATGGGCTGGTTATCCTGCAAAAACTCCATGATGCAGCCCGGCAGAAGGGGGGGGGAGGTGGACATACAAGGCCTTATGCGCGTCGCGCGCTCCGCGTTGGCGGCGAATGAAGCGGCCCGGACGATCCGGGCCGCGTGTGTTTTAGTGCTTGAACGAGCGCTGGCCGGTGAAGACCATGGCCACCTGGGGCGCGGCCTCGTTCACGGCCTGGATGATTTCCCAGTCGCGGATGGATCCGCCGGGCTGGGCGATGGCGGTCACGCCCTGGGCGACGGCCAGGTCCACGCCGTCGCGGAAGGGGAAGAATCCGTCCGAGACCAGGACGCAGCCGGGCAGCCCGCCCTTGTCCTTTTCGGTCTGGGCCAGAATTTCGGTCAGGGACGCGGCCAGGGCGGGATCGGCGGCGGCCTTCTGCTTCAGTTCGTACAGGGACAGGCCGTGGCGCTCGAAGGCCAGTTTGTCCGCGTACTTGGTGTAGGCTTTCTGGATGGTGATCTCCACGCAGCCGACGCGGTCCTGCTCGCCGGTGCCGATGGACACGGTCGCGCCGTCGCGGGCGAAGATGATGGAATTGGAGGTCACGCCGGCCTCCACGGCCCAGGCGAAGAGCAGATCGTCGGCTTCCTTGGGCGTGGGCTTGCGGGCCAGGAAGGTGGTTCCGTCCTTGGTCGTCTCGGCGGGCAGGAAGTCGTCCTCGGTCAGGATGCGGTTACGGAAGGAGGCCTGGATGATCAGACCGCCGTCGACCAGGGACTTGATGTCCAGAAAGGGCGCGCCGACCATCTTGTCCAGCTCGGCCAGGGCCGGGATGCGGATGATGCGCAGGTTTTTCTTGGTGGTCAGCACGGCCAGGGCCTCGGCCTCGAAATCCGGGGCGGCGATGACTTCGAAATAGCTGGAATTGATGAATTCCGCGCAGGCCTTGTCGAGTACTCGGTTGACGACGATGGTTCCGCCGAAGGCCGCGATACGGTCGGCACCGAAAGCGCGGGTCAGGGCCGTGAACAGCCCGTCCTCGGACCAGGCCGCGCCGCAGGGATTGTTGTGCTTGAGGATGATGGCGGCGGGCTTGGCCGCGAG
>CAYLNA010000109.1:3816-6124 GCA_964384665.1 uncultured Desulfovibrionaceae bacterium
CCGCGCCGCAGGGATTGTTGTGCTTGAGGATGATGGCGGCGGGCTTGGCCGCGAGATACTGGAGCATGTTGATGCCGTTATCGACGTCGGTCAGGTTGATCTTGCCCGGATGCTTGCCGGACTGGACCAGGTTGTCCTCGGTCAGGGCCGAGACCAGCTTGTGCTGGCCGTGCTGGAAGGCCACGCCGTCCATGGCGAAGCTGCTTTCGACCACCTCGTACAGGGCCGCCGGCTGGTCCGGGTTCTCGCCGTAGCGCAGGCCCTTCTGCTCGCCGCCGATGTTCCAGGTTTTCTTGGCGAAACGGATGGTCTGCTCGCCCAGGGTCAGGGTTAGGTCGGCCGGAAAGGAATCCCGGTTCAGGGTATGATACATCTTCTTGAGATCACTCATGTCTTCTCCAGAAAAGGGGGGTTGGCGTGGGCTGATGGGGCGGCTGGGGGCCGCGTGGATCCCCGGCCTCCTAGCACAGGTGACACGGGTCGGCAAATCCTGTGCCAGACCGTCGCCCAGCGGGATCGCGCGGGGCGCGTCCAATCGATCATGCAAATTGACTTCATGAAAACCTATCCGTAGAGAAAGGAGCCATTTGCCATTGCGCTGACGGCCAATACATCAAGACGAGGAGATCGGATAGATGGCGAATATCGTAGTCATGGGCGCCCAGTGGGGCGATGAGGGAAAGGGCAAGATCGTCGATTTGCTGACCACGGAAGTGGCCGCCATCGTGCGCTTCCAGGGTGGCAATAACGCCGGACACACCTTGGTGGTGAACGGCAAACAGACCATCCTGCATCTCATTCCGTCCGGCATTCTGCATCAGGACAAGAAATGCCTCATCGGCAACGGCGTGGTGCTCGATCCGTTCGTGCTGTGCCAGGAAATGGACAAACTGGCTGCTTCCGGCATCGACGTCGGCCCGGCCCGGCTCATGATCAGCAAGAAGACCCAGCTCATCATGCCCTACCACCGCGCCATCGACGGCGCGCGCGAGAATTTCAAGAGCGGCTCCGACAAGATCGGGACCACCGGCCGCGGTATCGGGCCATGCTACGAGGACAAAGCCTCGCGCATCGGCATCCGCGCCGCCGACCTGGCCGACGAAGCCCTGCTCAAGCACAAGATCGAAAAGGCCTTGGTCGAGAAGAACGCCCTTTTGCACGGGCTGTATGGTCAGGAAGCGCTGAACGCGGACCAGATTTTCGCCGAACTGCTGCCCATCGCCCGCCGCCTGGTTCCGTATTTGGGCGACGTGTCCAGCGCCATCCAGGAATACGCGCCCAAGGGCGTGCTCTTCGAGGGCGCCCAGGGCACGCATCTGGACATCGACCACGGCACCTATCCCTTCGTGACCTCGTCCAACACCGTATCCGGCAACGCCGCCGCCGGTTCCGGCTGCTCGCCCCGCATGCTCGACCGCATCGTGGCCATCGTCAAGGCCTACACCACCCGCGTTGGCGCGGGTCCGTTCCCGACGGAGCTGGTCGACGGCCCCGGCGACTACATGCAGCAGAAGGGCGCGGAATTCGGCGCGACCACGGGTCGCAAGCGCCGCTGCGGCTGGCTCGACCTGGTCGTGCTGCGCGAATCCCAGCGTCTGAACGGCCCGACGGAAATCGCCCTGACCAAGCTCGACGTCCTCGGCGGCCTGGACGAACTCAAGCTCTGCACGGCCTACCGCTACAAGGGCGCCGAGGTGGCCTATCCGCCGCAGGAAGAAAACGGCATGGCCCATGTCGAGCCGATCTACGAGACCATGCCCGGCTGGTCCGAGGACATCTCCGGCTGCCGCGTTTATGCCGACCTGCCCCTGGCCACGCGGAACTATATCGCCCGCATCGAAGCGGTTCTGGGCATTCCCGTGGCCATCGTGTCCGTCGGCCCCGATCGGGACCAAACCATCATCCGCTAGCACAAGGGAGGTTCGCCTCCCTTTTTTTCCATGTCAGCACCCTGGCTTGAATCACTCCACGCCCAGTCCCGCGTCGCGGGCTTCTTGGACCGTCTGGGCCAAGCGCCGCCCAAATCCCTGCTGCTCGAAGGCGGGACCAGGGAGGAGCGGCTCGGCTTGGCTTTGTATTGGGCCGCGCGCGTCAACTGCCGGGCGGCCGCGCCGCCTTGCGGAATCTGTCGCACTTGCCTTCAGATCACCGAGGACGCCTTCCGTGATCTGATCCTCATCAACGGGGCCGAGGGCAGTATCTCCATCGACACGGTCCGCGAGATCCGGGCCGTGCTCGGTGACCCGCCGGCCAGCGACGGCCACCGGGTCGTCATTCTGGCCGAGGCCCAGGCCCTGGGCGACGCGGC
>CAYLNA010000110.1:0-6081 GCA_964384665.1 uncultured Desulfovibrionaceae bacterium
TCCTGAACACGGTCCTCTCCAACCTGCTCCGCAACGCCTGGCACTACACGGACCACGGCCAAATCCGCTTGGTGCTGGAACGGGGCGGATTCCGCGTCGAGGACAGCGGCCCCGGCATCCCGGACGAAGACCGGGAGCGGATCTTCGAACCCTTCGTGCGCGGCTCTCGCACCCGGGGCGAAGGCCTGGGCCTGGGTCTGTCCCTGGTGCAGCGCATCTGCGCCCACCAAGGCTGGACCATTTCGACCACGCCCATGACCCTGCGGGGAAGCTGCTTCCGGGTGGCGTTGAGTCCACGGCAAGCCTGAAGGCGGACAGCGCCCTACCCCACCGCCTGCATTTCGCCGCGCATGCCCGTGATCCAGGAATGGATGTGATCGCGGCCCTTGCGGAAGGCCTCGACCACGCGCGGGTCGTACATGGTTCCGGACTGGGCCAGGATTTCGGCCTCGGCGTGCTCGAAGGTCATGGCCGTCTTGTAGGGCCGATTCTGGAGCATGGCGGACAGGCTGTCGGCCACGGCCAGGATGCGCGCGCCAACCGGGATGGCGTTGCCGGCCAGATGATCGGGATAGCCCCCGCCGTCGTAGCGTTCGTGGTGATGGCGGATCATGCGGGCCACCCCGCTCTGTCCGTTCAGGATCTTGACCGGCTTGACGATGGCCTCGCCGATGACCGGGTGCTGTTTGATGACGGCGAACTCCTCGCGGGTCAGGGGACCGGGCTTTTGCAGGATGGCGTCGGGAATGCCGATCTTGCCGATGTCGTGCAGGTGACCGGCCAGATGGATGATCTCGGCTAGGTTGGGCGGAAAGCCCATGCACAGGGCCAGAATCTGGCTGATGACCGCTACTTCCTCGGAGTGGGCGCAGGTCCAGTGGTCCTTGGCGTCCACGGCGTTGCCCAGGGATTCGGCCAGCTGATGCAGGGTGAGCAGGGAGGAGCAGGTCGAGGCGGCGGTCCGCCTGGCGGGCCGAGCCGCATCCGAAAACGAGAACATGGTCATCCTTCTGGTTACTGGTGACGGGCCTGTGGGCCCCCGAACAACACGGCGTCTTGGTTGATATTTTCGCGGGCTCTGGATAGACGATAATAGAGCGGAAACTTCCCGCCATCGCGGAGCGCACCACCGGAGGTGAACATGACCACCCGCAAATACGAATTTTCCTGGGACCTCATCGGCGACATCGAACTCGGCCGCCCCAACCTTGGAGCCCACACCCGCATCGAGGTCTACCGGCTGATGCAGTTCGCGTTCCGGGATATACTCGAACAGCATTACGGAACCGAGACCGCCGACCGGCTTTTTCATGAAGCGGGCAAGCTGGCGGGCGGCGCGTTCTATAAAAAATTCTGCTCCGGAATCACCGATCTGCATGAATTCGTGCGCACCCTCCAAGAGCTGCTGCGCGAGCTGGGCATCGGCATCCTGCGCGTCGAGTCGGCCGACGAGGAGCGCGGGTCCTTTGTCATCACCGTGTCCGAGGACCTGGACTGCTCCGGTCTGCCGGAGCTGGATTATGAGGTCTGCGTCTATGACGAAGGCTTCATCGCCGGGCTCATGGAAAGTTTCACGGGCCGGAAATTCAAGGTCAAGGAAGTCGACTGCTGGTGCACCGGCGACCGCACCTGCCGTTTCAAGGCCGACGTGGTCGAGTAGATGCAACCGAACTGCGTCCGCCTGGCCGCCTTCCTGCGCGACGTCTTGCGCCTGAAGACTCCGCCCGAGTTCCCCCCGGAACTGGAAGCCATTCCCGAGGCGCGCCAACTCTTCGAGGAGATCCTCGCGCTGCGCCGTTTCATCCTGGACGTGGCCGCCGGGGAACTGGGCGCGGACCTCCCCGTCAAGGGCTATGTGGCCGGCGTGCTCAAGACCCTGCAGGCCAACCTCCGCCACATGACCTGGCAGACCCAGATGATCGCGTCCGGCGATTTCAGTCAGCGCCTGGATTTTTTGGGCGATTTCTCCAAGGCCTTCAATTCCATGGCCGCCCGCCTGGAAGCCTCCATCACGACCATCACCGAGAACGAGGCCGAACTGAGCCGCATCAACGCCGGTCTGCGCCGCGAGATCGAGGCCCGCGAGCAGGCCCAGGCCGCCCTGGCGCTGCGCGAGGCCCACTACCGCAGCCTGACCGAGACCATGAAGGACGTGGTCTGGATCCTGGACGCGACCACCCTGCGTTTTCTCTATGTCAGCCCTTCGGTCCTGGCCCTGCGCGGATTCACGCCGGAAGAGGTCATGACCCAGGCCCTGGACGCATCCCTGACCCCGGAGTCGGCCGCCGCCGTCCGAACCCAGATCGAACACAGCAGGACCGAATTTCTGGCCGGACGGATCGCGCCCGACACGTTTTTCACCGCCGAGATCGAGCAGCCCCGCAAGAACGGAGGCACGGTCTGGACCGAGGCCATTGCCCGCTACGTGCGCAACGTCCAGACCGGAGCCGTGGAACTCCACGGCGTGACCCGGGACATCTCGGACCGCCGGGCCCTGCGGCTGGAATTGGAACGCCGGGCCAGCCTGGACGGGCTGACCGGGGTCTTCAACCACGCCCATTTCCTAGCCTGTTCCGAAAAGGAACTGCTCCGGGCCCAGCGCGCCAACCAGCCGACCGCCCTGCTCATGCTCGACATCGACCATTTCAAGCAGGTCAACGACACCTTTGGTCACGCCACGGGGGACCGCGCCCTGCGCGCCGTGGCCGAAGCCTGCGTCGAGACCGTGCGCGGCGCGGACCGGGTCGGACGCCTGGGCGGCGAGGAATTCGCCCTGCTTTTACCCGAAACCAGCTTGGCCGAGGCCCTGGTCGTGGCCGAGCGGCTGCGCCTGAACGTGCGCGCCATCGCGCTGACGTCCGACGACGGACGCCCCGTGTCCCTCCGGGCCAGCATCGGCGTGGCCCAGCACCGCCCGCCCGAACCCATCTCCACCCTCCTGTCCCGAGCCGACGCGGCCCTGTACCGGGCCAAACACGCGGGTCGCGACCGGGTGGAAAGCGAAGCCTGATTCCATTTCACGACGAATTCCACTCCTGGGAGCGCGGGCGTCTCGCCCGCATGAGAGGAGCGGTCAAGATGGCCGCGCTCCCAGGCATGACGCGCGTTGATCAAGAAACACAGATTCATTTCCGGCCGACATGGACATTGCTATTCTTCGCCCTGCTTTTCCGCGCGGGCGCATTCGGCGCACGGCGCGACTCGGGCGCATCCATCCTGGCTCGAACCGGGTCCGACCTTGCCCACGTCGTCCCCGCGCTCGACCCACGTCGTCGAGCCCATGGCTCCGGCCGCGCGCGAGCGCAGCCGCACCATGTCCCGGGAAGAAAACAACACCGCTCCATCATCGAGTTTCAGACACATGGCTCCTCCCAAAAATTCAGTTCACGGACGCGCCGCCCATGGCCTTGGTCATGGTCGACAAGCCATAGCCCGGCAGCATGTGCACGGCCTTGTTGTGCTTCTTGCCCAGGCTCTTCAGCAGCAGGCAAGCCCGGTGGCTGTTGCAGTTGACCGGACAAAGCACCACGTCGGCCCGCAGGAAACTGTTCTCCAGGGCCTTGCCCCCGCCGCGCATGTGGCCGTTATGATATTCGAAGACGCCGCCCCGTTCCTCCACGAACTTCCGGTAGACGCCTTCCATGCGTTCCCGGCCGCCGACGATGAGGACCCGTTTCCGGCACAAGTCAAAGGATGGACAGGTCGCGCAATCCCTGGAGGTGCAACCGCCCGCCGCGTGTTCAAAATTTCCCTGTTTCATCGTCGCCTCCTTGCGTCGCCCCGAAGCGGGACGCCCTCGATAAAATTTTATATGGCTAACTTTTTGATAACTACCCGGCACATTCGATTCGTGACCACTCGCCAATGGATACCGGCCTTCGCCGGTATGACGTTCCACACCACTTCCTTTTCTTGCCAGTCATACCGGCGAAGGCCGGTATCCAGTCCGCCCTGATTTATTAGTCATGACTAATCAAGCACATCCACCTCTAGCCGCGCGTCCGTGGCCATGTCAACACCCGAATCGATGTTTGCCGGGCTTTTGCGCCACCGCCGCGCCGAGGCTGGAAATTTCCTTTTCCTGCCCCGCGTCTTTTTGGTATGCATCCGACTCCATTCATCAACCCGGAGGAAACATCCCATGGCGACCAAGAAAATTCTGATGCTGGTTGGAGATTACGTCGAAGACTACGAGGTCATGGTCCCGTTCCAGTCCCTGCTCATGCTCGGCTACGCGGTCGAGGCCGTGTGTCCGGACAAGAAGGCCGGCGAATTCGTGCGGACCTCGATCCACGATTTCGAGGGCGACCAGACCTACAGCGAGAAACGCGGCCACAACTTCACCCTGAACAAGAATTTCGACGAAGTGAACACGGCCGACTACATCGGCCTGGTCATTCCCGGCGGTCGGGCCCCGGAATACATCCGCCTCAATCCCCGCGTCCTGGAGATCGCGCGCGAGTTCAACGCCGCCGGAAAGCCCATCGCGGCCATCTGCCACGGCCCGCTGGTCCTGGTCACGGCCGGCGTGCTCCAGGGCAAGCAGTGCTCGGCCTACCCGGCCTGCGGTCCGGACGTGACCTGCGCCGGCGGGACATACGCCGACATCGCCCTGGACAAGGCCCATGTCGACGGCAACCTGGTCACGGCCCCGGCCTGGCCGGCCCACCCGGACTGGATCGCCAAGTTCGCGGCCCTGCTTGGCGCGAAGATCAGCATCTAAAATTCGGGCGGCCTTGGCCGCCCTTTTCATTCCACCCTCACCCACCGGAGAAATCATGTTTGCCGTCATCGTCGATCTGACCATCAAGGAAGAATTCGTGGATGAATTCCGCGCGACCGTCATCCGCCAGGGCCGGAATTCCCGCGCCCAGGAACCGGGCTGCCTGGCCTTCGATGTTTTACAGAACCCGGACGACCCGCGCCAGTTCACGCTGTACGAGGTCTACACCGACGCCCCGACCTTTTACGACGTGCATGTCAACACCCCGCATTTCGCCGTCTACAACGCCACCACCACGCCCTGGGTGGAACACAAGAGCATCCGTCCCCTGACCAAGGTCTGGCCGGACTGACCGCCACGTCCATGCCAATCCACGTCGATCCACTCTTGGCTTCCGGTTTCCGCCCATGATCTGGCCCTTGTCCGCGCTGCTGACCTGGGCCGGAGCCTGGGCCGTTTTTTGGGGCCTGCGCGCGATCCAGACTCCGTTTTGGGCGGGTTTGAGCCTGGCCTGCGCCCTGGGCCTGATCCTGGCCCGCCTGGAACGATCATCCTGGCGGCGCTTCTGCGTCGCGGCGGGCTTTCCCCTGTCCCTGGCCGCGTCCGGCCTGGGCGCGGCCTTTCCGGCTTGGGCCTGGCTCATTCCATTGGGCGTCCTGCTGTTGCTCTATCCCATGAACGCCTGGCGGGACGCCCCCCTTTTTCCCACGCCAACCGGGGTGCTCGAAGGACTGGCCGCCATCGCGCCCCTGCCCGAGAAAGCCCGCGTCCTCGACGCCGGCTGCGGCCTTGGCGACGGCCTCGGGGAACTGCGCCGCGTCTACCCCCTGGCCCGTCTGACCGGCCTGGAATGGAGTTGGCCCCTGCGTTTCGTCTGCGGGCTGCGCTGCCCGTTCGCCACGGTGCGCCGGGCGGACATCTGGGCGGAAGATTGGAGCGGGTACGACATGGTCTACCTGTTCCAACGCCCGGAAAGCATGGAACCGGCCGCGCGCAAGGCCGAGACCGAGCTGCGGCCCGGCGCGTGGCTGGTCAGCCTGGAATTCGAAGCCGCGTCCCTCGCCCCGACGGCCGTGTTGCGGAACAGGACGGACAAACCCGTCTGGGTGTACCGGATGGACGAGTCCAGGCCGCGCTCCTGAACGCGCGGTCGCGCCCTGGGCGACGATGCGGGAATTCTTCGCTGTCGACACACGGCTGAGTCCTGGGTTATCCTTGCCGCCACGGCCGACACATGAACGTGCTCCGCACTTTCGAACGACCGGCGCGCGGCCCTGAACGCGCACGGAGAGGCGCATGCGTTTAGCACCAAAAAACAGCATCTCCCTGACCATCCTCCGCCTGGTCGCCATCCTGTC
>CAYLNA010000111.1:0-6057 GCA_964384665.1 uncultured Desulfovibrionaceae bacterium
CTTGGGTCAGGGCATTGGGACCGAATTCCTCGGCCCGATGCCGGACCTGAAAGGTATCCAGGCCCTTGCCCGGCTCGACCTGAAGCAGGTCGAGCACGTCCCGAACCGAAAGGTGGTGCCACAGTTTGGCGGTCGAAAAATCCATGCCTCGCTCCTTCATCTTGATATTCCTGATTTTTTTATCCCCTGCCTGGGTCCGGCCTTGTTACCTCAGCCAGGGACAAAGCTCAAGGCGGCGGCTTTCCCACGTTGCTTCCATCCCGCCCGGCCGATGAGGATTCGATTGAATCCCGGCGGGTTGCATCGTATGGAAAAACACCATTCCGTCCACCCCCAACCCGGAGGGAGCATGATCTCCAAGCCTCTCAAGGATTTCAGCCATATCCAAGCCATGGCCGGACTCTGGACGGTCGTCGCCCTGATCCTGGCCCAGATCGCCATATACATCGGTCCGCGCACCGTGCTCGACACCCTGACCGCGCCCCTGACCGTGTCCCACGGCGCGTGGACCTCGGCCCAGCCCCTTTTCCTGTGGCTGAACGAAGCGGGCATGGCCTTGATTTTTCTGCTCATCGGCCTGGAATTCAAGCGCGGCCTGATGGAGGACGAATTGTCCGGTCCGATCCGGCTGCGCCTGCCCCTCGCGGCCGCCCTGGGCGGACTGTTCACGCCCCTGATCCCCCTCGCGGCTCTGAACTGGGGCGAACCGGCCCTGGCCACGGCCTGGCCCGCGCCCCTGGGCACGGACATGGCCCTCGGCCTGGGCGTCCTGACCCTGTTCGGCGAGAGAACCCCACCCGGACTGAAGCACTTCTTCCTGAGCGCCTGCCTGCTCATGAACATCGGCGCGCTCCTGCTCGCGGGCGGGGTGGGCCTGACGCGCCTGTCCGGATCGACCCTGGCCGTGGTCGGGTCCTGCCTGGCCCTCCTGGTGATCATGAATCTCGCGCGCGTGATGGCCTTTTCCCTGTACGCCGTGGTCGGAGTCGCGCTCTGGACGGCCCTGGCCGCCTCGGGACCGCCCGCCGCCCTCGCGGGCCTGCTCCTGGCCCTGGCCGTCCCCATGCAGAGCCGGGACCGGATCGTGCTACCCGGAGTCGAACACGACCTGCACCGGGTCGTGGGCCTGGTCCTGATTCCCGTCCTGGTCTTCGTCGATCTGGGGATCATGGGGCGGGAATTCCCGCTTCTTGCGCCCTGGACCATGGGCGTGGCGATCGGCCTGTTCGTCGGCAAGCAGGTCGGCGTCCTGGGACTGTGCTGGCTCGGCGTCCAGGCGGGGTTCTGCGACCTGCCCGCCGGGGTCGGCTGGCGGGAACTCGCCGGAGCGGCGGCCCTGTGCGGGATTGGCGGAGGGATGAGTCTGGGCTGGGCCGTCCTGGCCGGGTCGCCGCTGGCGGCGGAAACGCGGACCGCGATCCTGGCGGCGTCGCTGCTTTCCGCCCTGGCCGGATACGGCCTGCTCCGCCACGTCCTGGCCCAACGCCGGAACAAGGTTCTGCAACGCATCTAACCTGGAGGAAACATGAAACTTTCGCACGCTCTGGGCGCGCTGCTGGTCCTGGGCCTGACCCAAGGCTGCATGATCGCGGTGGATGGCCCTCCGGCTCACCGGGACGGACCGCCCGCCCATGCTCCGGCCCATGGCCACCGGGCCCACTACCGCTATAACTACTATCCGGACGTCGAGGTCTATTTCGATCTCGACCGCCACCTCTACTTCTATCTGGACAGCGGGTGGCGCCGCGAGCCCCGTCTACCCCGAGAACTGCGCATCGGCCTCGGCGCGCCGGTGTTCCTGGATCTGGATGTGGCCGAGCCCTACCGCTACCACGACGACCATCTACGGGCCTATCCTCCCGGACACGCCAAGAAAAAATACAAAAAATGGAAATAGACAGCGGATTTTCGCTCGTCGCGGAACAGTCCGGATTCCTGGTCGTGGCCAAGAATCCGGGCGTTGACATGCACGATCACGGCGACGAGCCCGGCCTCTGCACCCGCGTGCGGGTCGCCCTGGGATTGCCCCGGATCTGGCCCGCGCACCGCCTGGACAAGGACACCTCCGGGCTCCTGCTCCTGGCCACGGATCGGGCCGCGGCCTCGGCCCTGGGCCAGGTCTTCCGGGACCGCAATGTCGAGAAATACTATCTGGCCCTGTCCGATCTGGCTCCGCGCAAGAAACAGGGCCTGATCCAGGGCGACATGGTCCGCTCCCGACGAGGATCCTGGAAGTTGACCCGAACCCAGGAACGCCCGGCGCGGACCCGTTTTCTGAGCTGGTCGGCGCGGCCGGGCCTGCGCCTCTTCGCCCTCAAGCTCCTGACCGGACGCACCCACCAGCTGCGCGTGGCCCTAAAATCCATCGGCGCGCCCATCCTGGGGGACAGGCTCTACCACCCGTTCACGCCGGACTGGCCGGACCGCATGTACCTGCACGCCCACACCCTGCGCCTGGCCCTGCGCGGCCGGGTCCACGTCTTCCACTGCCCGCCGACCCAGGGCGCGCTCTTCCAGGACCACGCGGTCCGCGCGGCCATGGAGGCCATGGGCAATCCGGAGGATCTGCCTTGGCCGGGCCAGGGGATGTGATCAGGTGTCGAGGAGGTTCGTGCCCTTGACCTTCATGCGGGCGTTCAGGGCGTTGATGCGTTCCAGCAGGCGCTGGCGACGGATTTCGTTGGTTTCGCCGTAGTAGGAGCGGAGCAGAAAATTCCGGCAATGAAAAAGCGTGTGGGATTCCTGCTCGATATCGACCAGTTTCCCGCAAATGCGGCAACTACTGAACTGGGACATGACTCACCTCCCCTGGCGCGCCCGCTCCGACAGGGGGGCCCGGGGATCGTCCTCCCAGGACACGCCGGTCAGGGCCCGATACATTTTCAAGGCCTCTTCGTGCCCAGGGGACAGGGTCAGGGCCAGACGAATGCAGTTTAGGGATTTCTCCGGCTGGAGATCGTAGTAGTAGGCTTTGGACATGTTGTAGTGGATGTTCTCGTCTTCCGGGCTGAGTTCTATGGCCTTGAAATAGGCGTCGATGGCTTCCTTGTACTGCTTCTCCTGGCGCAGCCTGATCCCCAGCGTGTTGTACGGATTGGGGGCGTTGACGTCGTACTTGACGATCTCGACAAAAATCTTCTTGACCTTGGCGAAATTGTTGATCTTTGCGTACTCGTCCGCAGCTTTTTGCAGATAGTAGGTATAGCGCTCGATGTCCTTCTTGCCCTGATAGGCCCGCGCCAAGCCCTCGTAGGCCTTGAGGAAGGTCTGGTTGACGGTCAGGGACTGACTGAAGGCGCGGATGGCCTCGGACCATTTTTTTTCGACCAGGAACTGGCAGCCCTTGTAGAACGCCTCCTTGCCTTGATCCTCCTCGTGGCTGACGACCAGGGTCAGGTCGCCGATGGCCTCCTCGTAGCGGCCCTGCCCGATCATGGCCGTGGCCTGATCCACCGTTTCCTGGGCGCTGTCCGGCATGGCCTCGGGCTGTTCGGTTTGGAGCATGTGCTTGCTCAGAGCCTCCTGGGTGTAGGGGCGCAGGACCAGGCCCGAACATCCGGCGGCAATGACGCCCAGAACGAAATCCTGGGTGCGCTCGGACGAGATGACCAGGATGTGCAGGTGGCTGCCCTGGCGTATCTCACGCAGCGCCGCGACAAACTCGGCCAGGGAGAAGTCCTCGACCTCGCTGTCGACGACGATGACCCGCGCGGGATTGAATTTCATGAATTCGACCGCGGCCCGCCCCGACGAAAAGCGGGCGCAGTTCCGGTATCCCAGCCGGGCCAAATGGTCCCTGGTTTCACGAAAGAGCAGGTCCTGGCTGGTGGCGATAAAAATAAGCTCCGTCACGTTTCCATCCTGAGTAGCGGGTCTCCCCATGCGCGAAATGATGGATTCCGTTACGATATTCAAACCAGCTCCACAAGCGGCCGCCCGACATTCATCCTTGACAGCCCCCCGCCCCGGCGGGCTAGGCCTCGGACACCCATCCCGGATGTCGGTCGCCCGACGTCCGCTCTAACCTTCACCGTGCGCGAATCCACCACCCCATGAACACGACCCTTCGCCCTGAAATCCTGGCTCCGGCCGGGGACACGGACAGTTTTCTGGCCGCCATCGCGGCCGGCGCCGACGCCGTGTATTGCGGCCTGAAAAATTTCTCCGCCCGCATGGAAGCGGACAACTTCTCCCTGACCGAGCTGGCCGCCCTGACCGAGCTGGCCCACGCCAAGGGCGTGCGTGTCCATGTGGCCGTCAACAACCTGCTCAAGACCCCGGAACTGAACCAGGCCGGACGTCTCATCCACCGTTTGGCGCGGCAGGTCCGACCCGACGCCCTCATCGTCCAGGACCTGGGCCTGCCGGCCCTGGCTCGTCAGGCCGGATTCACGGGCGAACTGCATCTCTCAACCCTGGCCAACGGCGGAACCATCGCCGGCCTGGGCCGGATCGCCAGCCTGGGCGTGAACCGTCTGGTCCTGCCGCGCGAGCTGTCCATCGACGAGATCAAGGCCGTCGCGGCCCGCTGCCCGGAGGAACTGAGCCTGGAAGTCTTTGTCCACGGAGCCCTGTGTTACGCGGTGTCCGGACGCTGCTACTGGTCCAGTTACCTCGGCGGCAAGAGCGGGTTGCGCGGCCGTTGCGTGCAGCCCTGCCGCCGCCAATACCAGCAGAAAAATCAGAAGCTGCCGTTCTTCTCCTGCGACGATCTGTCCCTGGATGTCCTGGTTCGCCCCCTGGCCGGGGTGGACAAGGTCACGTCCTGGAAGATCGAGGGCCGCAAGAAAGGCCCGCACTACGTCTTCCACACCGTCACGGCCTACCGCCTGCTCCGCGACGGCGGCAACGATCCGGCCCAGCGCAAGATGGCCGTGGAGCTGCTGGACATGGCCCTGGGGCGGCCGGGATCGCACTACAATTTCCTCGGTCACCGCCCCTCGAATCCCGTCGCCGACCGGGACCAGACCGGGTCCGGCCATCTCGTGGCCAAGGTCCAGGGCGGGGCCAAGGCCTTTATCTCCCCGCGCGAGCCACTCAAGAGCGGGGACCTGCTCCGCGTCGGCTACGAGGATCAAGCCGGTCACCAGACCGTGAAGATTCGCAAGGACGTCCCCAAGGGTGGCCGTCTGGACCTGCCCAAGGGTCCGGGACGGCCCGCGCCCGCTGGCGCGCCGGTCTTCCTGGTCGACCGCCGGGAACGGGAGCTGCGCCTCATCCTGGACGCGCTGCGCCAGGAACTCGGCTCCGGCGAGCAGACCGCGGAGTCCGCCTTCACCGCCACCCTGCCCAAACGCGCCGCCAAGCCCAAGGGCCCCAAGGCCAAACCGCGCGAGATGGACGTCTGGCGGACCCTGCCGCAACGCCTGGGCAACCAGAGCGAGCAGGCCGTGTGGCTGATCCCCGGCCAGGAGCGAACCATCTCCAAAAACATCTTTGGCCGCATCTGGTGGTGGCTGCCCCCGGTGATCTGGCCGAACGAGGAAAAGGCCTGGACCGAATGCCTGGACAACATGGTCCGCCTCGGGGCCAAGCTGTTCGTGCTCAACGCCCCGTGGCAGCTGGGCCTGTTCGCCAAACCCGAACGATGCACGTTCTGGGCCGGCCCCATGTGCAACACGGCCAATCCCCTGGCCCTGGCCGAGCTGGCCCGCATGGGCTTCGCCGGGGCCTTCGTCAGTCCGGAGTTGGACCGCGAGGGCTTCCTGGAGCTGCCCGGCGTCTCTCCCCTGCCCCTGGGCATCCTGGTCAAGGGCGTCCATCCCCTCTGCGTCTCGCGCATCCGCTCCGAGAACCTGCGCGAACGCGAACCCTTCCAAAGCCCCAAGGGCGAACAGTTCTGGAGCCGGACCTACGGCCAGCTCGTCTGGACCTTCCCCAACTGGCCCCTGGACCTGAGCGAAAAATGGTCCGAACTGGAACGGGCCGGCTACACGGTCCTGGCCCGGCTGCACGAACCCGTGCCGGAAAAGGTGACCCTCAAGGAACGCCAGGGCCTGTGGAATTGGGATTTGACCATGCTGTGAGCGGATGCGCGACATGCCCTGGGAAGGAGCG
>CAYLNA010000112.1:0-6004 GCA_964384665.1 uncultured Desulfovibrionaceae bacterium
GGATCTGTCCCGGATAGGTCATCTTTTCCTCGATCTGCTTGGCGATGTCCTTGCTCAACAAGTAGACTTGGTCGTCATTGACTGCGTCACAATCGACCATGACCCGCACTTCCCGGCCGGCTTGGATGGCGAAGGCCCGACTCACGCCCGCGAATCCGGTGGCGATGCCTTCCAGTTCCTCCAAGCGCTTGACGTAGCTTTCAAGCAATTCCTTGCGCGCGCCAGGACGCGCTCCGGACAGGCTGTCCGCGGCTTGAACGAGCACGGCCAACACCGTCTTGGGCGGCACATCCTCGTGGTGGGCGGCGATGGCGTTCACGATCTCGCTTGATTCGTTGTACTTCTTGGCGATGTCCGCGCCGATGATGGCGTGCGGGCCTTCCACCTCATGGTCCACGGCCTTGCCCAAGTCGTGCAGAAGGCCGGCGCGCTTGGCTTTTTTGACGTCGAGTCCAAGCTCCGCAGCCATGATCCCGCACAGGAAGGCGACCTCCAAGGAATGCTGCAACACGTTCTGCGTGAAGCTGGTCCGAAATTTAAGTTGTCCCAGCAAGCGAACGATCTCGGGATGAATGCCGTGGACTCCGAGATCGAAGGTGGCCTGCTCGCCGATTTCGCGAATCTGAACTTCCATCTCCTTCTCGACTTTCTTGACGATGTCCTCGATCCGGGCCGGATGAATCCGGCCATCGCTGATCAGGCGCTCCAGGGAACGCTTGGCCACCTCGCGGCGCAGGGGGCTGTATGCGGACAAAATGACGGTCTCCGGAGTGTCGTCGATGATCAAATCCACGCCCGTGGCGGCTTCCAAGGCGCGGATGTTCCGGCCTTCGCGGCCAATGATGCGGCCTTTCATGTCCTCGCTGGGCAGCTCCACGGCGCTAACCGTGTGTTCCGAGACATAATCGCCGGCGTAGCGCTGCACGGCGTTGGCGATAATCATCTGCGCCTTGCGATGGGCGGTCTCCTGCGCTTCCACCTCGATAACCCGAATCATCTTGGCCGCCTCATGACGGGCCTTGCTCTCGATGTCCTGGATCAAACGGGCGCGAGCCTCTTCGGCCGTCAGGCCGGAAATCTCCTCCAGCTTGCTCTGCTGTTCGGCGATCATCTCCTGCAACTCGGTTTCTTTCTCCTCCAAGGCCCGTTCCTGACGAACCACCTTTTTCTCCAGATTGACCAGTTCGCTTTCCTTCAAGGCTAAGGACTCGACTTTTTTCTCCAGCCGTTCTTCCTTGCCCTGCAAACGGGCCTCGTTCTTCTTGAGTTCGCGTTCACGGTCCTTGGCGTCTTGCTCAACCTCTTTCTTCAGAGCGAAAATTTCGTCCTGAGCCTGCAAGAGAACTTCTTTTTTCTGGGCTTGGGCTTCCTTCTTGGCTTCATCGAGAATCCGATCGGATAAGTTTCGAGCGTCCTCGACTTCCTGATCCATGAGATATTTCTTGAAAAGAAACCCCGCGACAGCGCCTATACCAATACAAAGGAATGCGGTGATGATTACTTGGCTAGCCATGAAAACTCCTTGGCGGGCTATATAACAAAGGCCATGAAACGGCCATGACTGGCGTCCCTGCCTTGAATCGGCTTTCCCGGGCACGCCATGACGCAACGATGAATAGAGGAGGGATTATGGACTGACTTAGCAAAGGGCAGGGCGGACAACTGCAGATACAGAAAAGCCCCGGAAGGCAGTGTTGGAAATCATTTTGAACCTCTTAAGTTAAGAGGGGGTTGGCTACGACCTATCAGGCTTCCCCGACCATGCGGAGCATGCACACCAAGGCCATTGAAAGCTACCCTTAATGCGCTTTATTGGCTCAAAAACGCATTACCAATCACTAGCCTTCCAGGGTTATAAAATTATTCCTTTTCCGGAATATCAATTTTAGCGACAAGTTGCTCCAACTTCATCTCAAGTTGCGTCAACTTGTCCTTATCATGCAAATAATCGTCAGCCAAGCTTAACGCCAAATACGTCAGCAAACGCTCCTTGCTCAAATGCCTCGCACGACTTTCCAAGTCCTTGTAGCGACTCTGCAGAAAGTCTACCGCCGTGTTCAAACGTTCTGGCGGAGCCTCGGTCGAAAAGGACAAATCCAGACCGAGAACATGAAGATTATATCCTGGCATTAATTAGTTCGTATCAACGTCTTGAAGCCTCTTCAAGATATTTTCGACACGCGCCAAGACCGCTTCCTTGGCTTGACGCTCGTTCTCGAGATCTTCCTGAAGTTGCATGTTCTCGAGCTTCAAAGCCTCCTGCCGGTCAAGAAGGAGGGTAATTTTCTCGGTCAATTGGGTCAAGATGTCCATATGATATTCCTAGTCGTCAGAAGTTGTAACGCGGTTTCGTCGGTCCAAATTCGTTTGGCGCGCGCGGGCTATGCACATCGCCCCGTCCGGCACGTTCTTGGTGACCACTGAGCCGGCGCCCACCAAGGCGCGGGCCCCCACCACCACGGGAGCCACCAAGGCCGTATTGCTGCCAATGAACGCATGTTCCTTGATCTCGGTGCGATGCTTATGCGCGCCATCGTAATTACACGTGATGGTGCCCGCCCCGATGTTGACTCCCGGACCAACGTCGCTGTCCCCGAGATAGGTCAAATGGCCGGCCTTGGCGCCTTCGTGCAGAACAGATTTTTTCACCTCGACGAAGTTGCCGACACGAGCGGCCGAACCGATCACCGTGCCAGGTCTCAAGCGCGCGAAGGGGCCGACAGAGGCGTCGTCAAGCACCACGGCCCCTTCAATATGGGAAAAGGATTTCACTTGGCAAGCACGAAGCTCGGCGTCCTTGATCCAACAATGGGAATCGACACACGTCCCGCGTCCAATCCGGGAACGTCCGTAGATTTCGCAGGGACCCGTGACCTGAGCCCCGGGCTCAAGAACAACATCGGGCCCGATCACCACCGAGGTCTGGTTTCGAAGGATCACCCCGGCCTCAATCCACGCGGAAACAATTTCTTTCCGCATCGTCTCCTCCCGCGCGATCAACTCGCGGGGCGAATTGATCCCATGCAAATTCGCGGGCCGATCATAGTCCGCGCCAACCACGCAATACCCGGCCTGGACGCACAGGGGCAAAAGCTGCGTGATGTAAAATTCCCGCTGCGCATTGTTTTGGTCGATCCGCGCAAGGAGAGGGCCGCACTTCTCGATATGAAACAAATAGATACCCGAATTCACTTCATGAATCTCGCCATGGCGGCTCCGGTCAAAGTCCTTTTCCTCGACGATGTCGAGAACGTCACCGGACTCGGAGCGCACAACCCGTCCGTATCCAAAGGGGTCATCAAGCGTGATCGTTAGAAATCCCATCGCGGCGGACCGCGCCATGCATTCGTGGACAAGATTCGTGATGGCTGTGATCGGCGCGTACGGAGTGTCGCCGTTCAAAACACACACATAGTCCACCCCCGCGCGCAAGACTTCCGGCCATGCGATCGAAAGGGCATGGCCCGTGCCCAATTGCTCGTGTTGAACAATGAAGTGCTCCTTGTCGGGAAATGCCGCGCGGACCATCTCCGCCCTGTGTCCTATGACCGTCCAGACTCGGGAGGCTTCAACAACGCTCAAGGCGTCGTGAACATACCCCAAGAGCGGCTTGCCCAGAATTGTTTGCAGCACCTTGGGCTGATCGGAATGCATGCGCGTGCCCTTTCCCGCCGCCAGGATCAAATAGCCAAGACGTGGATTCATGAAACAGTCTTCTCCTCGCTGATGATAAACGATGCATAGAAAAACGTGTTACAGTATGGCAAGGGTGCGGCAGAATCAACCCACCCCTTGTGGCCGGCAACCGAAAAAAAATGCCAAGTGAGCGAAAAGGCGGCCGATCCCGGGGAGGATATGGACGAATCGGCATGCGCGTTTCCGCCATGACTCGCCCTCGCGGACGCGCCATAAAAAAAGGCAGGCCCCGGAGAGCCTGCCTCGCAAAACACACAAACTAATCAGTTTACAACCGACAAGTCCCTTCACTCACGGCGTTCTGCCGGCACTTCATGCGGTGCAGAGCCCGAGCCAAGGCGGCCTGCGCCGTTGCATAATCCAATTTCTCCTGCTGCTGCTTGGCGCGCTGCTCGGCTCTTTCCTGGGCTCTCCGAGCCCGTTCCAGATCTATATCCTCAGCCCTTTCGGCCACTTCAGCAAGAACCGTCACTTTGGCAGGAGAAACTTCGGCAAACCCACCGGCAACAAACACGAAGTATTTCTTGCCGTTCAGTTTGTAATAAAGACTCCCGATACCAAGTGCAGAGAGAAACGGGATATGATCGGGCAGAACGCCAAACTCACCGTTGATGCCAGGAGCGCCAACATAGTCGACATCTTCCTTCAGCACCATTTTGTCGGGCGTCACTATTTCAAGCGTAATCGTTTTTGCCATATCAATACCCCAACGCGGATGAATTACATTTTCTTGGCGTTTTCCAGTGCCTCGTCAAGTCCGCCCACCATGTAGAAGCACGCTTCCGGGATGGCGTCGTGCTTGCCGTCAATGATTTCCTTGAAGCCCTTGATGGTGTCCTCAAGTTTGACGTAGCGGCCTTCCTTGCCGGTGAACTGAGCGGCGACGAAGAACGGCTGAGACAGGAATCTCTGGATCTTACGCGCGCGGGATACCGTCAGTTTGTCCTCGTCGGAGAGTTCGTCCATGCCAAGAATCGCGATGATGTCCTGCAGATCCTTGTACTTCTGGAGAATTCTCTGCACGGCGCGGGCGGTCATGTAATGATCCATGCCGATGACGTTCGGGTCAAGGATGCGGGACGTGGAGTCCAGCGGATCCACGGCGGGGTAGATGCCAAGTTCCGCGATCTGACGAGACAAAACGAGGGTTCCGTCAAGATGCGAGAAGGTCGTGGCCGGCGCGGGGTCGGTCAAGTCATCGGCGGGGACGTAAACGGCCTGCACCGACGTGATGGATCCCTTGTTCGTGGAGGTGATGCGTTCCTGCAATTCACCAAGGTCGGTGCCCAGGGTCGGCTGGTAACCAACGGCCGAGGGCATGCGGCCCAGAAGCGCGGACACTTCGGAACCGGCCTGGGTGAAACGGAAGATGTTGTCGACAAAGAGGAGCACGTCCTGGTTTTCTTCGTCACGGAAGTATTCCGCGGCGGCCAGACCGGTCAGAGCGACGCGGGAACGGGCTCCCGGAGGTTCGTTCATCTGACCGTAGACAAGGCAGGCTTTGTCCAGAACGCCGGCGTCGATCATTTCATGGTACAAGTCGTTTCCTTCACGAGTCCGCTCGCCAACACCGGCGAATACGGAAATACCACCGTGGTTCTTGGCGATGTTGTTGATCATCTCCATGAGGATAACGGTCTTGCCCACGCCCGCGCCGCCGAACAGGCCCATCTTGCCGCCCTTGGGGAACGGAACGAGCAGGTCGATAACCTTGACGCCGGTTTCCAGCACTTCGATCTTGGTCGACTGCTCGGTGAAACCAGGAGCCGGGCGGTGAATGGAGTAGGTCTTCTCGGCGGAAATCGGTCCCTTTTCGTCCACGGGACGGCCCACGACGTTCAGGATACGACCAAGAGAAGCCTTGCCAACCGGCACCTGGATCGGAGCGCCAGTGTCCTTGCCAATCTGACCGCGAACCAAGCCATCCGTGTTGTCCATGGCGATGCAACGGACAACGTTGTTGCCAAGATGCTGGGCGACTTCAACAACCAGATTGTCCTCGGTGGCGTCAATCGTCGGGTTGGTGATCAAAATCGCATTCAAAATGTTTGGGAGTTTGCCCTCGGCAAACTCAAGGTCAACAACAGGTCCAATGACCTGTACTATTTTTCCGGTAATAGCACTCATGCGTTATGCCCCCTTATCCTTTCAGTGCCTCGGCACCGCCTACGATGTCCATTAATTGTGTGGTGATGCTGGCCTGCCGAGCCTTGTTGTAGACAAGGGTCAGACTGCCGACCATTTCATCGCAGTTTTTTGTTGCGTTATCCATAGCCGACATACGTGCAGCATGTTCGCTGGCGGATGT
>CAYLNA010000113.1:0-1753 GCA_964384665.1 uncultured Desulfovibrionaceae bacterium
TGGCCCGGCCCGAACAGGCCGTGGCCGTGATGATTCCCTGCTGGGACGAGTCGGCCGTCATCCGCCGGATGCTCGAAAACTCCCTGAAAGTTCTCAATTATTCCAACTATGTCATCTTCGTGGGGACCTACCCCAATGATCCGGCCACCCAGCGCGAGGTGGATCTGGTCCGGGAGCGCTACGGCAACGTGGAGCGCATCGTCTGCCCCAAGGATGGCCCCACGTCCAAGGCGGACTGCCTGAACTGGATCTTCGAGGGCATCCGCCATTACGAAAAGGAGCACGGCGCCGAGTTCGACATCGTGGTCATGGAGGACTCCGAAGACGTGCTCCACCCCATGATGCTCAAACTCTTCAATTTTCTCATTCCGCGCATGGACATGGTGCAGATTCCGGTTCTGCCCATGGAGCCTCTGTGGTGGGAGTTCACCATGGGCGCCTATCTGGATGAGTTCGCCAACAACCATTCGCGGGACATGGTCGTGCGGGAGCTGCTGAGCAGGAATCTGCCCTCGGCCGGGGTGGGCACGGCCTTTTCCCGCCAGTTGCTCATCCGCCTGGCCCAGGAGAATCAGAACCGGCTGTTCACCATCGGCTCAGTGACCGAGGACTACGACTTCGGCATCCGTCTGGCCGAGACGCCGGGAGTGCGCCAGGTGTTTTCCCGTGTGGCCCTGGAGCGCACCGTCCGCCGCCGCAACCCGTTCACCGGCCGGGAGCGTCTGGTGCGCGCGCAGGACTACATCGGGGTGCGCGAATTCTTTCCCCGCACCTTTGCCACGGCCGTGCGTCAGAAATCGCGTTGGATTTTGGGCATCACCCTGCAAGCCTGGGAAACCATCGGCTGGGTGGGCGGATTTTGGACCCGGTACATGCTCCTGCGCGACCGTTCCAGCCTGTTCACCAATCAGGTCAACATGCTGGCCAACGTTCTGGTCCCGGTCTATCTGGCGGTCTGGGGCTATGTGTACGTGTTTCCCTCGGCCTACCGTTTTCCGCCCATCGTGGAGCGGGGCTCCCTGCTGTACTGGGTGCTGCTCGCCAATCTGGGACTGCTGATCTGGCAGACGACCATCCGGGCCTGGTACGTGTTTCAGTTGTACGACCTCAAGCAGGCCGCCTTGAGCCCGCTGCGTCTGGTCTGGGGCAACGTCATCAATTTCTTCGCCACCATGCGGGCCATCCGCCTCTATCTCCGCCATCTGTCCACCGGAGTCCCGGTGGCCTGGGACAAGACCGATCATTCCTACCCGAGCGAGGCGGAACTGGTGCGCTACCGGCGTCGTCTGGGTGATCTGCTGCTGGACCGCCGTTTTGTCACCGTGTCCCAGCTCGACGCGGCTCTGGACATGCAACGCGCGACCGGCCGTCCCCTGGGCGCGGTGCTGGTGGACATGGGCGTGCTGGAAGAGGACAAGCTTCTCCAGGCCCTGGGCGTGCAGTTCGGCGTCCAGACCGCCGAGGTGGACCCCTATGCCGTGGATCTGGAGGTCATCGCCATGGTGCCCAGAGGCATGGCCGTGCGCCGCCGTCTTTTTCCGGTGGGCCTGGAGGCGGACGGACGATTGGTTCTGGCCGTGGAGTCCTTGCCCGATCCCGACGAAATCCATGTGCTGGAGCGGGAGCTGGACCGGGGCATCGTGCTCCGTCTGACCACCCGCAGCGACCTGTTTTTCGCCATCCATTATGGGTACGCGCGCCTGGAACGGGAAAACCGGGAGGAAGTCCTGGTCCGCCGTCTTCTGGAGCGCGG
>CAYLNA010000113.1:1853-5993 GCA_964384665.1 uncultured Desulfovibrionaceae bacterium
GGCGCTGTCCGCGAGTTGCAGGCCTATCTGGCCATCGACCCGCTGGAGGACAATATCCGGCTTCAGCTCGTGGTGCTTTTGGGGCGCTCGGGAGATGACGCATCTGTCGTGACCGAGGCCGACCGCTTGGTGCGCAACCGTCCGGATGAAGCCCTGCCCCTTTTGTACCGGGCTCAGGCCCTGGAGCGTCTGGGCCGCGCGGCCCAGGCCCGGGCCGATTATCGCCGTGTTCTGACCCTGTCCGGCCTGACCCCGGCCCGGAGAACGGAAACCGCCATGGCTCTGGCCTATTCCGCGCAGCGCGATGGCGAGCATGCCCTGGTTCTGGAAGCTCTTGGGTTCGGCGGGGCCGATCTTCCGGCCCAGGCGGACTACGTGCGCGGCCAGGCCCTGTCCGGCCTTGGCCGGCATGCCCAGGCCCTGGAGGCCCTGGAAACGGCGGCCAGCCGGGCGGCTTCCGCGGAAGAGCGGGCCACGGCCCTGCGCGCCGCCGCCGAGGAGGCCATTCGTCTGGGCGCGCCGGACAAGGCCCATGCCCTGTTGCGCCAGGCCGTCCAGAACACGGCGTCCGAGCCGGGACTGGAAATGCGTCTGGCCGAACTGGCCCGCCAATCCGGTCAGACCGAAAAGACCGTGGAGCATCTGCGCGTCCAGGCTCTGGATGAAAAATTGCCCCCGGAACAGAGGCTGCCGGCCTGGGAGCAGCTGGGACACGCCCTGGTCGCCCTGAACCGGCGCGCCGAGGCCGAACATGCCTGGACCATGGCCCTGGAGCTGTCCGGAAACCGTCCCCGTCCGGACCTTTTGACCGCCCTGGGCGACAATGCCTGGGCGGATGCGCGTCATGAGCAGGCCGCACGGTATTACGAGCAGGCCTGGGCGGCCGGCGGCGGCCGGGACACCTCCCTGAACCGGCGCGCTGCCGCGGCTTGGGCCCAGGCCGGGCGGCGCGGTCAGGCCCTGGATTCGTATTTGACCCTGGTCCGCGACCCGGCCCTGGACCCGGCCGGCAGGAGAGCGGCCCTGGAATCGACCGCCCACCTGCGGCGTCAGTCCGGACAGCCCGCCTTGGCCGCCGAAGCCTTGGTCCAGGCCGCGCGTCTGCCCGGCCTCGGGTTGGCCCAGCGCCGGGAGCTTCTGGAGCGGGCCACGGCCCTTTATCTGGAGGCGGGAGACATTTTCCGGGCCCAGGCTCTGTTCCGTGAGCGGCTGCAGGCTGCGCCCAAAGGGATCGAGCGCGCCCGCATGCTCCTGGCCCTGGCCGAGTTGGAAGAATCCCTGGCAGGTCAAGGCTGGCCGGATCGGGCCGTGGAGTTGTTGGCTCAGGCCGAGGCCCAACCCGGTCTGCCCGCGAATCTGGCCGTCCGCGCGGCCGAGGCCTCGGCCCGCGCCTTCCGCGCCCGCCATGATTTCCGGGCCGCCGCCCAGGCTCTGGAACGGGCCATGGCCGTGGGCGGCGAAACTTCCCGGCGGCGGCTTGAACTGGGCTATCTGCATGCGGATCTGGGCGAGCACGCCCTGGCTCGGGACGACTTCGAGCGAGCCGCCAGCCTTGGCGCGGGCGACCCGGCCTTTATCGGGCTGGCCCAGGCCTATCAGCGTCTTGGCCAGATCGGTTTGGCCCTGCATGCCCTGAACAGGGCCCCATTCATGACCGGCGTCGGGCCTTCGGGCCTGTCCGGGGAGGACCGTGTCGCGGCCTTGGGATTTGCGGGCTACCTGAACGAGGAGCTGCTGCGTCCCGACCAGGCGGCGGCATGGTATGGACGGGCGCTGAAGGTGGGCGACGATCCCGTGATCCGTTTTCGTCTGGCCAGAGCCGTGTTCGCCCAGGGCCAGGTGGAACGGGCCGACGAACTTTTGCGCGGGGTCACGTCTCGCGACTTGCCTCCGGACGAGCATCTCTCGGAGATCATGCTTCGGGCCAGGGTGGCCAAGGCCTTGGGCCGCGCGGACGAAGCCCAGACCATCTACCGCAATGCTCTGGCCGAGGCCCCGAATCCCGACCTGAGCTACGAGCTGGGCGTCCTGCTTCGGGACATAGCCGACCACGAGGCTGCCGCCGAGGCCTTCGCCCAGACCGTGGCGCTGCGCGGCGTTCCGGCCGACCGCGTGGCCCTGGGTTACGAACTCCTGGCCCTGGACCGGCGCGAGGACGCCCGGCCGGCCCTGGCCGAGGGAGTCCGCGTCGAACCAGACTACCTTCTGGCGCATCAGGATCTGGGCTATATCACCATGCAGTTGGGGGAGAACGATCCGGCCGTGGCGCATTTCATGGACGCCATCGACAACGCCCCTCTGCGTCCCGCGCCGGACGAGTCCGCCGCCCTGGCCGTAGCCGAGGACGTACGCCGCATGCGCGGCGAGGTGCGGGCCCTGACCAATGCCCTGGATGCGGACTTCTGGCTGACCTACACCTCCGGCAGGACAGGCGCGCTGAACGGCGGGGGAGGGGCCCTGGAGCAGGAGGTGGTCCGCACCTCCTCGGGGGTCGAGCTGGGATGGATTCCGCCGGACTGGGGATTTCAGGACCATCGTATCTTCAAGTTCATCGCCCGTCTGGCCTGGAATCTGGAGCCCGACAGCCTGGAGATTCAGGAGGATTCCTGGGCCGGGGCTCTGGGCGTCCGCTACAAGCCCTTCAAGAGCCAGAACCTGAATCTGGGCCTGGAGCGGATCTTCAGCCTTTCCGGCCAGGGCGAGGATAACTGGGTGGCGCGGGTCATGTATTCCCTGTCCGATGGCGTCGACGACATCCATATCGACGAAACGTATTGGAATTACTCCTTCCTGTTCGGCGAGGCGGACGCCTATCTGGAATCCCCATCCCGGCTGACGGCCTATGCCGAGGCCCGCCAGGGTCTGACCTTCAAGCTGGACGACACCCTCTTGGTCAGCCCGTTTGCCGTGGCCGACGCCAAGTGGTGGTCCAATTCCGGGGATGTGTCTTTTTATGAGGGCGGGCTTGGGCTGTCGGCCCGGTATTATTTCGACGAGGACAAATACACCTTGCCGCGTCGCAGTCTGGAACTGCTCATGACCTACAAGCTCGGCCGCATCTTCGAGGCCGACGATATCAAGGATGACGAAATCAATGCATTCTTCGCCACCGTGCTCTTCCGGTTCTAGATTCTGGCTCGCACAGATCGCCATTCTGCTTCTGCTTCTGGCCTGTCCTGATGCGACGGTCCGCGCCGGAAAACTTCCGGCGTTCAGCTCCACGTTTGTCCAACTTTGGGACCGTCACGAACAGTGGTCCCAGGAGCAGTGGGACATGCTCTGCGCCGATCTGGCCACGCTGGGCGTGCGGGAGGTTATTCTGCAATGGTCCCTGCGCACCGAGCCCGCTTTTTTTTGGCGTCTGACCCCGGATCGGCGACAGGAGGCTCCCCTCGACCGGGTCGATCCGGCTTCGTCGGTGGAGCGGGTGGTGCATGCCGCCCGCCGTCATGGCCTGAAGGTCCGCTTCGGCCTGACCGAGGACCCGGCCTGGTGGGCCGAGATCCGCAATGAGTCTTCGGTGGTGGAAGTGTTTCTGAATCGCCTGTTCCAGGATCAGGCGGCCCTGGCTCGGACCGTGACGGAAATGTATGGGCGGGACGAAGTCTTTGCCGGTTTGTACATCCCCCAAGAGATTGACGACTTCACGTGGCTTGATCCGGAGCGCCGCGCCCGCCTGGAAGCCCATCTGGCCCGCCTCGCAGCGGTTTTGCGGGAAATTCGTCCAGAAACGAACCTGGCCATTTCCTGTTTCGCCTCCGGCCGGAACGATCCCCAGGGCTTCGCCGAGTTCATGGCCAGCTTGGTCCGGGCTGGCAATATCGGGCAGATTCTCTATCAGGACGGCCTGGGCACAGAGCGGCTGCGTTTTTCCGAATCGGCGGCCTATCTGGAGGCCCTGATGCCGACGGTGTCGGCGGCCGGAGGCCGGGTTCGGACAGTGGTGGAAACCTTTGCTCCGGCTCCCCAGGGCCAGGGCTTCGTCCCCGCCGCCATGGACCGTGTCGCCGCCCAACTGAAACAGGCCCAGGCCATAAACGGCGCGGACATCGTGGCCTTCAGCCTGCCCGACTACGCCCACCCCCTGGCCGGCCCCGAGGCGGAACGGCTTTTCCGGGCGTATCGGGCGTATCTGAGGGG
>CAYLNA010000114.1:0-5973 GCA_964384665.1 uncultured Desulfovibrionaceae bacterium
CCGCCGGCGTCCAGGGTGTGGTCCTGGCCGGGGAACAGTTCCAGGGTGGCGTCGAAGCTGTCTCCGACGAACACGGCCTTGGCCTCGCCGTTGCTTTCCCAGCGGACCACGGTTCCATCGTTCAGGGTGAGGAATTCTCCATCGTGCAGGCGGACAGGCAAATCCTTTTCCGAGTATTCCATAATGTACCTCCAAGGTATGGTTTCAGGATTACACGCGTTTTTTCGGGAACCATAGCAAAGCGAAGCGCAAGGTCAAGCACGTTCCACGGGCAATCGCTATTTTGCGCGGCTTGACTGTTGGGGTGAACGTGCCTAGTCCCTCTGGGGCCCACGGACCGGGCCACATGATCGCGGAGAGAACAATGACCCCACTTGAAAAAGAAATACGCCTCAATGTCGAAAAACGCCGGACCTTCGGCATCATCAGCCACCCCGACGCCGGCAAGACGACCCTGACCGAAAAACTCCTCCTCTTCGGCGGAGCCATCACCATGGCCGGCACGGTCAAGTCGCGCAAGGCCTCGCGCCACGCGACCTCGGACTGGATGAAGATGGAGCAGGAACGCGGCATCTCCGTGACGACCTCGGTCATGAAATTCGAATACAACGGCTACGACATCAACCTGCTCGACACTCCCGGCCACGAAGACTTTTCCGAGGACACCTACCGCGTGCTGACGGCCGTGGATTCGGCCCTCCTCGTCATCGACTCGGCCAAGGGCGTCGAGGCCCAGACCAAAAAGCTGATGGATGTCTGCCGCATGCGCAACACGCCCATCATGACCTTCATCAACAAGCTCGACCGCGACGGCCTGGAGCCCCTCGATGTCCTGGCCGACATCGAGGACCATCTCAATATCGAGTGCGCGCCCTTGAGCTGGCCCATCGGCATGGGCAAGGGATTCAAGGGCGCCTATTCCATATATAAGAAGCAGATCCATCTCTTCTCGGCCACCCACGGCGGCCGCATCCAGCAAGGCGTGGTCATCAACGACGTCAACGACCCCAAGCTGGACGAACTGCTCGGCCTGCAGGCCGACGACTTGCGCCGGGACCTGGAACTGCTGCACGGCGCGGGCAACCCGTTTTCGGTGGAGCGCTATCTGGCCGGAGAGCAGACCCCGGTCTTTTTCGGCAGCGCCATCAACAATTTCGGGGTTCAGGAAATGCTCGACACCTTCGTCGAGCTGGCCCCCTGCCCCAAGCCGCGCCAAGCCGTGACCCGCGAGGTCTCGCCCTTCGAGGAGGAATTCTCGGGCGTGGTCTTCAAGATCCAGGCGAACATGGACAAGGCCCACCGCGACCGCATCGCCTTCATGCGCATTTGCTCCGGCAAGTACACCAAGGGCATGAAGATCCGCCATCACCGCATCGAGAAGGACGTGCAGATCTCAAACGCCACCATCTTCATGGCCCAGGACCGCACCGGCGTGGAAGAAGCCTATGCCGGGGACATCATCGGCCTGCACAACCACGGCACCATCCGCATCGGCGACACGTTTTCCCAGAAAGAAGAGCTGAAATTCACCGGCATCCCGAATTTCGCGCCCGAGCATTTCCGCAAGGTCATCCTGAAGAGCCCCCTCAAGGCCAAGCAACTGCAAAAGGGCTTGCTGCAGCTGGCTGAGGAAGGAGCGGTGCAGGTCTTCAGGCCGCTGTTGGGCAACGACTACATTCTGGGCGCCGTGGGCGTCTTGCAGTTCGACGTCATTATTTCCCGCCTCAAGGACGAATACGCCGTGGACGCCATCTACCAGCCGGTCAACCTCTCGGCCGCGCGCTGGGTGGAGTGCTCCGACAAGACGCTGCTGGACAGATTCCAAAAGGACCTTCTGTCGTCCCTGGCCACGGATTCCGAAAGCGGCCTGGCCCTGCTGGTGGACAGCGCCTGGCGGCTGGAATACATCATGGAGCAATGGCCGGACATCACCTTCCACACCACGCGGGAAAAGAACTAGCTCGACGCGATGGCGGACGAGAGATGTTCCTGATCGCCGTCCTGACCCTGCTCGTCCTCCTCCCGACCCAGGCCCTGGCCTGGGGTCCGGGGGTGCACATGGCCATCGGCAACCACGTCCTGGCCCATCTGGACGAGCTAGGGCCCGTGTTACGGACGCTGCTTTTGGCCCACCCCGAGCATTTCCTCTACGGCTGCCTCTCGGCGGACATCTTCATCGGCAAGGGCTGCAAGTTCACCCCGACCCATTCCCACAACTGGGAAACGGGCAAGAAACTCCTGCGCCAAGCCGAAAGTCCGGGCGTCACGGCCTATGCCTACGGCTACCTGAGCCATCTGGCCGCCGACGTCATCGCCCACAATTACCTCGTCCCGAACATGCTCGGCTTCTCGGCCGGACGGGGCAAATTCGCCCACACCTACGTCGAGATGCTGGCCGATTTGCAGGTGGACTGGCCGCGCAAGCAGGCCTCGCGCATCTTCCGCACCCCGCACCCGAACTCGGACCAAACCCTGGTCGAGACCATCGGCCAGAAGCGCCTGCCCTTCCGCATCAAGAAGCACATCTTCAAACAAAGCCTGCATCTGGTCGAGGACAGGGCCTACAAGCGCTCCCTGCGCCTGTTTCGGGGCCTTTTGCCCTTCGCGCGCAAGGAAGCCTTGATCCGCGAGTCCATCGGCTTCGCCCAGATCCTGGTCATGGATCTGCTCGAAAACCCGCTCCGCTCTCCGGTGCTGGAGTGCGACCCCATCGGCAGCTCCAATCTGTCCCAGATCCGTCACTTCCGACGCAAACAGCGCCAGTATTATGATCAGCACGGCCAGGGCATCATCTTTCCCCTCGATACCCGGCTGCAACTCTGCCTGCAGACCCCAGGAGATCCCCATGCACGCATTTCTGAATTTTCTCCGTGAACAGACCCGACGCATCGCGGAAATCGAGGCCACGGCCCTGCGCCATCTGCACGAGGCCGGCGACGACGCAGCCTACCGCGACGGCATGAAGGCCAAGGCCGAGCTGCTGGCCAACATCGCGGCCAACGCGGCCCCTTATCTGGACTCCACGCCACCGGAGGCGCGACCCATGATCGAACACCGGCTGGACATGTTCGCGCAGAGCGCGCGGCGCAGCCTGGACATCGGCAGCGTCTTCTACATGTCGGCCCTGCTCTACCCGGACGACCACCAGCCCGGCCAACCCAACAACCTGGAACTCTGGCTGGCCGAACTGGAACGCAAAAATTAAGACATCCAACCCTTTAGCACAGGATATAGCATGGCACTCACAGCAGGAACCAAGGTCTTGGTCCATTACACCGGCACCCTGGACGACGGCACCCAGTTCGACTCATCCCGGGATCGCGACCCCCTGGAGGTGGTCTTGGGCCAAGGCATGGTCATCCCTGGATTCGAACAGGCCATCATGGGCATGGAGCCCGGCCAGACCATCACCGTGACCATTCCCGAGGAAGAAGCCTACGGTCCGCACAACGAGGAGATGATCCTCCGCGTCCCCAAGTCCTCCTTTCCGCCGGAAATTCCGACCACTGTCGGCGAACAGCTCATCCTGCGCTCGCCCGACGGCGAGGAAGTCCCGGCTCTCATCGTCGAGGTCACGGACGAGGAAGCCACCCTGGACGCCAACCACCCCCTGGCCGGCTTCGCCCTGACCTTCGAGATCGAGCTGGTCAGCGTCTGCTGATTTCTCCCGCCTAAACAGCGAAAAAGGGATTCCAGCCCTGGCTGGAATCCCTTTTTTACGTGTTGCGTCCCCGCGCCCAATAAATCGCGGGCCGACATCAAAAAAACGCGGACCCAGAATCCGCCATTCCGGCGAACGCCGGAATCCAGTCCTTCCAACCGGACAACGTCTTTTGGCGGCGCGATCCTGCCCCGCACGCCCCAAAGCCAACCCAGTGTCGGACAAAGCAAAATTTTTGTCCTACATCCCTTTTCTGTTTTACTTTTTCTTTCCGAGCGTGCTAGCCGCACTGCGACTATCGCGTAAGGCCGACGTCGGGAACGCGGTCGAGCTGGCCCTTGGACCGTGTTTCCCGACAACGCCGTCCGTCACCCCCAAAACGAATGCCCGGTGGGTTTCCCCGCCGGGCATTCGTTTTGTTCACGTTCAACTCAGCCTAGCCGCCGAAGGAGCCAGCTCCGATCACTTCCATGGCTTTGGTGTAATGCACCCGCAGCCGCCCCAACTTGTCTCCCAGATCCTTTTCCACCGGGGCCATCTCCAAGGGACATTCGGCCTCAAGCTGGGCCGTCTTGGCTTCGATTTCGCGGACCAGGGCCTTGATCTCGGCCACGGCGTCCACGAGCGCTCCTCTATCCTTATCTCCAAGGTCGAGAAAACCGACCATGACGTCATACAGGGTCGCCTTCCAGGCGTTCAATTCGCGTTCAATGCCCTTGCAATAACCTTTCACCGCGAGTTTCTTTGCTTCCTCGCTGGCGCAGCCTTCAATGGCGGAGCAGGAAAAGCACGGGCCAGGATAATCCATGTTCACCATAAGAACCTCCTTGCTCAAGCACGAATCGTTTCAGGTTTTCGCGGAAACGGGACATAAGATCCCTCGAAACACTGATTTCCAATAAGACGTCCCGGCTCCCTGGCAAGAGGATTGCTGGGAATTCATCCTGATTACCCCAAGCCAACATCCAGGACCATCATTGTCGCGAATCCGCACATGGTGCCGATTGTCGCGATGTCCGTGTTCTTTTGCAGCTGGGATTCCGGGATGAGTTCCTCCACGACCACGTAGATCATGGCTCCGGCGGCAAAGGCCAGGGCATAGGGCAGGATGGGTTGCATGACGATGACGGCCAAAGCCCCGCACACCCCGGCAACGGGTTCGACCACGCCGGACAGTTGCCCGTACCAAAAGCTCTTCACGCGCGAAAAGCCCTCCCGGCGCAAGGGCACGGACACAGCCGCGCCCTCGGGGAAATTCTGCAAGCCGATGCCCAGGGCCAGGGCCAGGGCTCCGGCCAAGTCGGCCGAAGGCAGATCCGCGGCCAAGGCGCCAAAGGCCACGCCCACGGCCAAGCCCTCGGGGATGTTGTGCAGGGTGATGGCCAGGACCAGCAAAATGCTGCGGTGCCAACTGGTTTTCACGCCCTCGGCCTCGGAACGGGGAAAGCCCAGATGCAGATGGGGCAGAAACTCATCCACCAGCCACAAAAATGCGCCGCCGGACAAAAACCCGATGGCTGCGGTCAGCCAGGCCCGATGCCCCAGATTCTCGGCCATTTCGATGGCCGGAGCAAGGAGGGACCAAAAGCTGGCCGCGATCATGACCCCGGCCGCGAAGCCAAGCATCCCGTCCAAGACCTTTCGATTTATCTCCTTGAAAAAAAAGACCATGGATGCGCCAAGAGCCGTCACCAGCCACGTGAAGCAGGTGGCCAGGAAGGCCTGCATGACCGGGCCTTGGGTCAGAAACCATTCGTGCATGTGTCCTCCTTGGATGTGCCGGCCTTCTCCATAACCAGCCCCGCGCCCACGGGCAACAGCGACCCAAAAGAGCGGGCCCGATCCCGCCGCCGGCCCAAGGACGCGGTTGCCTCCGCCGGGCTTCCCTGATAAGTGGGCCAATCTTTTATAGATAAACCGTAGTCCCCGTCCCGGGGGCGTCATTTTTCACGGAGGTTCCCATGCGTCGCATCCTGTTTCTGTTGGCCCTGATGGCCCTGGCCCATCCGGCCCTGGCCGGCAACGTCGGCTCCCCTATTCCCATCGGCATCGCCGTGGGACAGACCACCAACGTCGCCCTGTTCGGCGAGGAGCAGGTCAACGGGGCCAAGGTCGCCGAGAAAATCCTCAATGAAAAGGGCGGCGTGAACGGCACGCCCATCAAGCTCGCCTTCCAGGACACGGGCGGCGACGAGGCCGGGGCCATCAACGCCTTCCAGAACCTCATCTCGCGCGACCAGGTCGTGGCCATCATCGGCCCGACCCTGTCCCAGCAGGCCTTCGCCGCCAACCCCATCGCCAACCAGGCCAAG